>NZ_JACYNS010000002.1:0-146964 GCF_014839405.1 Frigoribacterium sp. CFBP 13605
AGACGGAACAGCAGGTCGAGCCCCCGCGCCGAGCGGCCGAGCGCGCCCGACACGGCGACGACGTCGCCGACGCGCGCCCCGTCCCGCCGCACGGGCGCGCGCCCCTCGAGGTCACCGAACGCCGTCACCGCGACCGTGAAGGTCGGCGACACCGAGAGGTCGCCGCCGACGACCCCCGCGCCCGGGGCCATCACGGAACAACCCGCGCGCAGACCGTCCGCGAAGGCCTCGAGTTCGGTGACGCCCGTGTCGCCGGGCACCGCGAGGGCGACCACCAGCGCCGTGGGCCGAGCGCCCATCGCCGCGACGTCGGACAGGTTCGACGCCGCGGCCTTCCAACCGAGGTCGTACGACGTCGACCACGCGCGCCGGAAGTCGGGGCCGTGCACCATGAGGTCGGTCGTCACGACGAACCGACCGTCGGGCGCCGCGACGACGGCGGCGTCGTCACCGGGACCGAGCAGCGTGTCGTCGCCGCGGGGCAGGCGGGGCAGGATGCGGGCGAGGGTGGCGAGCTCGCCGACGCCCTCGACGGTGTCGGCGTCGTCCGGGCGGGGGTCCGTGGAGCGTCGTTCCATGTGCTGAACGGTAGCCTGGATGCGATGTCGAACCCGTCCTCGCGCCTCACCGCGCGCCTCCGTCCCCGCCTTCGCGTCCCGGCCCTCGTGCTCGTCGGGGCCGGTCTCGCGACGACGCTCGTCGGCTGCTCGCAAGCGGTCCCGATGCAGCCCGCCGCCGGGGCGAACGACCCGGCCTGCGCGCAGGTCACCGTCCACCTGCCCGAGGTCGTCGACGACGGTCAGGACCGCCGCGAGACCGACGCGCAGGCGACGGGCGCCTGGGGTTCGCCGACGAGCGTGCTGCTGCACTGCGGCGTCGAGACGCCCGCCGTGTCCGACCTGCCCTGCTACGACATCCAGGGCGTGGACTGGCTCGTCGACCAGGACCCCGACGACGCCGAGACCTCGATCCTCACCACGTACGGCCGTGAGCCGGGCGTGCAGGTGATCGTCGACACCACCAAGGCGAACGGCGGCAACGTGCTGCGCGACCTGGCCGACTCGGTCGGCTACCTGCCGAACGACGGCAAGGAGTGCGTCGGCGCGGGCGACCTGCCGGGCTCGGCCGGATCGGCCGACGACCCGTCGGCGACACCGACGCCGTAGGCCCGGTGGCCGGGACGGACGGGCTCCGTCAGCGCTCGGTCTCGAGGCCGAGGGCGATGAGCTCGTCGATCAGCTCGGGGTAGCTGAGGCCGCTCGCGAGCCAGCAGGCGGGGAACATCGAGATGGGCGTGAAGCCGGGCATCGTGTTGACCTCGTTGACGACCCAGCCGTCGTCGGTCAGGAAGAAGTCGACGCGGGCGAGGCCCGTGCCGTCGATGGCCTCGAAGGCCAGAGCGGCGAGACGCTGCATCTCGGTCAGGTCGCCGGGTGCGAGGTCGGCGGGGCAGACCAGGTCGGCCCCGGGGGCGCCGAGGTACTTCGACTCGAAGTCGTAGAACGTGTCGCCGGCGAGGACGATCTCGCCCGCGACCGAGGTGCGGGGAGGCGCGCCGTCGCGTCCGCCGAGCACGGCGCACTCGATCTCGCGGCCGACGACCGCGGACTCGACGAGCACCTTGTGGTCCTCGGCGAAGGCCTTCCGCATGGCCGCCGGGAGGCCGGCGGGCGAGTCGACGCGCGACACCCCCACGCTCGATCCGGCTCGGGCGGGCTTGACGAACATCGGGTAACCGAGCGCCTCGACGTCGGCGGCCACGTGCTCGGGCGCGGCGTCCCAGTCCCGACGACGCACGGTGCGCCAGGGGGCGACGACCACGCCGGCGGCCTGCAGCACGGTCTTGGTGAAGTGCTTGTCCATGCCGAGCGACGAGGCGAGCACGCCCGCGCCGACGTAGGGCAGCCCGGTCAGCTCGAGCAGGCCCTGCACCGTGCCGTCCTCGCCGAACGGACCGTGCAGGATCGGGAACACCACGTCCACCTCGCCCAGCAGGCGCGTCGTGCCGTCGGGCTCGGTGACGGTCAGCTCGCGGGTGGTGGACGACTCGGGCCAGTGGACGCGGGTGCCGTTGTCGACGACGGTCGGCAGCGTCTCGGCGTCGAGCTCGAACCGTGCCGCGTCGTCGGGCTGGAGCGTGAACGCCCCCTCGACGGTGATGCCCACGGGCACCACGTCGTAGCGGGAGCGGTCGATCGCCGAGAGGACTCCCCCGGCCGTCGCGCAGCTGATCGAGTGCTCGCTCGAGCGGCCGCCGAAGAGGACGACCACGACGGTCTTCGCCACCCCGGGTGTCGAGGCACCGACGGACGAGGCGTCGGTCGCGGCGACGCGCGGGGTCGTGGTGGGCTCGGTGCTCGCCATGAGGGGCCTTTCGTCGGTGTCACGGCCCGCGGGCCGACCCGCGGTGGGCGGGCTCTGTTCGTCACGCGCCCCGGCACGGCCGACCAGCGGTCACTCGCCCTGCGGCTCGTCCGTCTCGGTCAGGTGCGGGGCGATGTTGCGCGGGTCGAGTGTACCGGCGAGCACCTCGGCCACCTGCTGGACGATGGGCATGTCGACGCCGCGGGACCGCGCGAGTTCGAGGATCGGAGCGACCGAGGCCAGTCCCTCGGCGGTCTGGTTCATCTGGCGCACGACGTCGCCGAAGGCGTATCCCTGCCCGAGCAGTCGTCCCGCGGTGTTGTTGCGCGAGAGGGGCGACTCGCACGTGGCGATGAGGTCGCCCAGGCCGGCGAGGCCGGCGAGGGTCTCGGCCTTGGCCCCGAACGACACCGCGAACGCGGTCATCTCGGCCAGCCCGCGCGTGATGATCGAGGCCTTGGTGTTCTCGCCGTACCCCACGCCGTCGACGATGCCGATGGCGACGGCGATCAGGTTCTTGAGGACCCCGCCGAACTCGGTGCCGATCACGTCGGTGTTGACGAACGAACGGAAGTACGGGTTGGTGGCGGTGGCCGCGACCAGGGTCGCCGTGTCGAGGCTGTACGACGACACGACCGCGGCCGTGGGCTGCCGCTTCGCGATCTCGAGGGCGAGGTTGGGCCCCGACGCGACGGCGATCAGGTCGCGGTCGATGCCGAGCTCGGCCTCGATCACCTCGCTCATGCGCAACCCGGTGGCCTTCTCGACGCCCTTCATCAGGCTGACGACCGGCACGCCGGACGGGACCATGCCGCGGATCGCGGTCAGGTTGTCGCGGAGCGTCTGGCTGGGGACCGACAGGTAGACCTGCTCGGCACCCGCCAGGGCCTGTTCGACCGAGGGGGTGGCGACGAGGGTGCGGGGCAGGTTGATGCCCGGCAGGTAGTCGCTGTTGCGCTTGCTCTCGGTGATCTCGCGGGCCACCTCGGGACGGCGGGCCCAGAGCGTGACGTCCGCGCCCCCCTCGGCGAGGACCTTGGCGAAGGTCGTGCCCCAGCTGCCGGACCCCAGGACGGCGACCCGGCGCGGGATCGAGTCGCGCATGACGATCGAGATCGCCTCGGTCGTGACCGCCCCTTCTCCGAGGGCCTCGATGGCGCCCTCGCGTGACTCGGAGCTACTCAAAGCGGCCTGTCTCCTTCTGGTGGTTCTTGGTGGGGTTCCACCGTTCGGCGGGTGCCTTCTCGCCCCGCAGCCGCTCGACCAGCTCGGTGACGGCGTCCATCACGAGGGCGGTGGCGGCCGTGACCGAGGCCTGGTCGAGGGGACGATCGCGGAAGGCCGAGAGGTCGACGGGGTCGCCGATCACGACGGTGATGCGCTTGCGCGGGAAGGCGTGCAGCCGACTCGAGTAGCGACCCATGAGGTGCTGGCTGCCCCAGTGCGCCATCGGGACGAGCGGCACCCCGGCGGCGAGGGCGAGGCGCACGGCACCGCTCTTGCCCTTCATGGGCCAGAGGTCGGGGTCGCGGGTGAGGGTGCCCTCGGGGTAGACGATCACGCCACCGCCCCGGGCCACGAGCAGACGCCCGGCCGCCAGGGGGTCGTGGTCGTGGGTGCGACCCGCCCGCTCGACGGGGATGTGCCCCATCGCGTGCATCATGCGACCGAAGACGGGGACCCGGAAGAGGGACGCCTTCGCGAGGAAGCGCGGCACCCGCCCGAGGGACCACATCACACGGCCCACGACCACCGGGTCGATGTTCGTGTAGTGGTTCGGGGTCAGCACGAACGCACCCTCGGCCGGCAGCTTGTCGCCGTCGACGATGTCGATCCGGGCCATCAGGTCGAAGAGCGGTGCCGCCGGAGTCGCGAGGACGCGGAAGAACGCGCCCTTTTCTTTGCGACGCCTCCGCGCCGGGACCGGGACGACAGGAACGTCGGGGTCGGCTGTCGACACCGGCCGATCAGCCCTTGAAGTCGAAGTCGGCGCCCAGCTTGCGCAGCTTCGCGATGAAGTGCTCGTAGCCGCGGCTGATGATGCCGACGTTGCTGATCTTGGACTCGCCCTCGGCGGTCAGGGCCGCGATGAGGTGGCTGAAGCCGCCCCGCAGGTCGGGCACGCGGATGTCGGCACCGTGCAGGGCCGTCGGTCCGTTGATCACCGCGGCCTGCTCGAATTCGCGACGCGCGACGCGACGGTCGTGGTCGGGCAGTCCGTCCTTGTGCACCGTGATGTCGGCGCCCATGTCGTTGAGGGCCTCGGTGAACTGGAAGCGGTTCTCGTAGACCGTCTCGTGCACGACCGAGGTGCCCTGCGCCTGCGTCAGGGCGACGATGAGCGGCTGCTGCCAGTCGGTCATGAACCCGGGGTGGACGTCGGTCTCGACGACGACGGGCTTGAGCTCGCCACCGGGGTGGAAGAAGCGGATGCCGTCCTCGTGGACGTCGAAGTCGCCGCCGACCTTGCGGAAGACGTTGAGGAACGTCATCAGGTCTTTCTGGTCGGCGCCCTCGACGAAGATGTCGCCCTTGGTCGCGAGTGCGGCCGAGGCCCAGCTCGCGGCCTCGTTGCGGTCGTTGATCGCCCGGTGCGTGTAGCCGCGGAGCTTCTCGACGCCCTCGATGAAGATCACGCGGTTCGGCTCGACCGAGACGACGGCGCCCATCTTCTGCAGGATCGCGATGAGGTCCATGATCTCGGGCTCGATGGCGGCGTTGCGCAGCTCGGTGACGCCCTTGGCGAGGACCGCGGTCAGCAGCACCTGCTCGGTGGCCCCGACGCTCGGGTAGGGCAGCTCGATGTTGGCACCGGTGAGCCCGTCGGGCGCGGTGAGGTGGATGCCGTTGTACGACTTGTCGACGACGGCGCCGAAGGCGCGGAGGGCGTCGAGGTGGAAGTCGATGGGCCGGTCGCCGATGCGGCAGCCGCCGAGGTCGGGGATGAACGCCTCGCCCAGGCGGTGCAACAGCGGCCCGCAGAAGAGGATCGGGATGCGGCTCGACCCGGCGTGGGCGTCGATCTCGGCGAAGTGGGCGGACTCGACGTTGGACGGGTCGAGGATCATCTCGCCGCGGGCCGGGTCGGTGATGCGCACCCCGTGGACCGAGAGGAGGCCGCGGACGACGTTGACGTCGCTGATGTCGGGGACGTCCTTGAGGATGCTGGGGGTGTCTCCCAGGAGGGCGGCGACCATGGCCTTCGTGGCGAGGTTCTTGGCACCGCGCACCTCGATGCGACCGATCAGCGGTTTGCCGCCCCGGATGACGATCTCATCGGAGGTGAGCCCCACACGGGCACCTGCTGCTGCTGCGTCTTGGACGAGAGAGTTCACTTACTTCACCGGCAATGTCTTCGGGCGCCAGGCGGCGCGGCGGGATTCGAATTCTGTGATGGCCGCTTCGTCGCGGAGGGTCAGGCCGATGTCGTCGAGGCCTTCGAGGAGTCGCCACTTAGTGTAGGCATCGACTTCGAATCCGACGGTGAGGCTGCCGACCGTGGCGGTCTGCGCCACGAGGTCGACCGTGATCTCGACGCCCGCCTGCCGGTCGATCTCGGCCCAGATGCGCTCGACGTCGTCCTCGGCGACGGCCGCCGCGAGGAGCCCCTGTTTGCCGGAGTTGCCTCGGAAGATGTCGCCGAACCGCGAACTGATGATCACGTCGAAGCCGAAGTCGCGCAGCGCCCAGACGGCGTGCTCACGGCTCGAGCCGGTGCCGAAGTCGGGACCCGCGACGAGGACGCGCGCGCCCTGGAACTCGGGTCGGTTCAACACGAACTCGGGGTCGTTGCGCCACCCGAAGAAGAGGGCGTCCTCGAAGCCGGTCTTGGTGACCCGCTTGAGGAACTGAGCCGGGATGATCTGGTCGGTGTCGACGTTCGAGCGCTTCAGCGGCGCGGCGACACCGGTGACGGTGGTGAACTTCTGCATCAGCGGACCCCTGCCCGATCGGTGCCGTCGGCGAGGACGGGTTCGTCGGACGTGCGGACGGCCGTGGAGGCCGCCGCGTCGTCGTCGGCCTGGAGGTCCCACGGCGAGGACAGCGTCCCGCGCACCGCGGTGGCCGCGGCGACGAGGGGCGACACGAGGTGCGTCCGACCGCCCTTGCCCTGGCGACCCTCGAAGTTGCGGTTCGAGGTCGACGCGCATCGCTCGCCCGGTGCGAGCTGGTCGGGGTTCATGCCCAGGCACATCGAGCACCCGGCGAAGCGCCACTCGGCACCGAAGGCGGTGAAGACCTCGTCGAGCCCCTCGGCCTCGGCCTCGAGGCGGACGCGAGCCGACCCCGGCACGACCATGACGCGCACGCCCTCGGCCTTGGTGCGCCCGCGGATGATCGACGCGAACGCACGGAGGTCTTCGATGCGGCTGTTGGTGCACGACCCCATGAACACCGCGTCGACCGGGATGGCCTTCATCGGCGTGCCGGCCTCGAGGGCCATGTACTCGAGCGCCCGCGTCGCCGCGGCCTTCTCGTTGGGGTCGACGACGGTCTCGGGGTCGGGCACGGAGTCGCTGAGCGACACGCCCTGGCCCGGGTTGGTGCCCCACGTGACGAAGGGCTCGAGCGTGTCGGCGTCGAGGAAGATCTCGGCGTCGAACACCGCGTCGTCGTCGGTCGGCAGGGTGTCCCAGTAGGCGATCGCCTCGTCCCAGTCGGCACCCGTGGGGGCGTGCGGACGACCCTGCAGGTAGTCGTACGTGGTCTGGTCGGGAGCGACCATGCCGGCCCGGGCACCCGCCTCGATCGACATGTTGCAGATCGTCATGCGCCCCTCCATCGAGAGGGCGCGGATCGCGCTGCCGCGGTACTCGAGCACGTAGCCCTGCCCGCCGCCGGTGCCGATCTGCGCGATGACGGCGAGGATGATGTCCTTCGCGGTGACGCCGGGGCGCAGCGTACCCTCGACGGTGACCGCCATCGTCTTGAAGGGCTTCAGCGGCAGGGTCTGCGTCGCCATGACGTGCTCGACCTCGCTGGTGCCGATGCCGAAGGCCATGGCGCCGAAGGCCCCGTGGGTCGAGGTGTGCGAGTCGCCGCAGACGACGGTGATGCCCGGCATGGTCAGTCCGAGCTGCGGGCCGACGACATGCACGATGCCCTGCTCGGCGTCGCCCAACGGGTGCAGGCGGACGCCGAACTCGGCCGTGTTGCGACGGAGCGTCTCGATCTGCGTGCGACTGGTGAGGTCGGCGATCGGCTTGTCGATCGCCAGGGTGGGCGTGTTGTGGTCTTCGGTGGCGATCGTCAGGTCGGTGCGACGCAGCGGCCGATCGGCCTGGCGCAGTCCGTCGAACGCCTGGGGGCTGGTGACCTCGTGCACGAGGTGGAGGTCGATGTAGAGAAGGTCGGGGGCGCCGTCTTCGCCCTTAACGACGACGTGGTCGTCCCACACTTTCTCGGCCAGCGTCCTACCCACGGGCACGCCCCTTCTCCTGTATCGACGGAAAGATGATCCGTGGAGTCTACGCCAGTGCCTCCGGCACGTTTCTCGACGGTCGTGGGGTGAACCCCGCCCCGAGGGCGGCCATTCCCGGCGCACCCGGGGGCTGCGGCGAGCGCGTGGGACGAGGGCTCCGAATAGCATGACGACACCCGTCGGGCGGACGACGGCTGCGCTCGACGAGGAGGCCGACCATGAGCCACCCCGAGCGCGCACGCGACCACCCCGGGGAGGCGCGGGTCGTCGGTCGCTGGCACCGCGCCTCCCCGGGTCGTCGCGTCGCCGCCGTGCTCGGCGCCCTGGTGGTGGCGTCCACGCTCGTGGCCGCCGGGGCGGTCTCGGTGGCTCCGGACTACGGGGACGGCCGTCCGTGGACGGGGCTCGCGGTCGACGACCTCCGACGGTCGCCGGACGCGACCGGTTGGACGCTCGACCTGGCGGCGACGCTCGCGCCCGACGCCCCGCGGCGCTGTCTGAACTTCTGGACGTCCCCCGCGGTCGACGGACTCGTGGCGGTCGGCACCTCGGTCGACCTGGACTTCGGGGACGCCCTGGGGGCGCCGGCCTGCCGCTCGTACGCGTCCGAGGCGAGCACGAGCCTCGTCGGGCTGGTCGAGACGGCCACGGGCACGGTCCGCTGGGTGCACGACCTGGCCCGAGACGTCCCCGACACCGACGCCCTGAGCATCCCCGCGACGCAGGTCGTCCCCTCGGCCGGTCGCGTGCTGGTGCAGACGCAGACGACGGGGGCGACCGTGCTGGCCGCCCTCGACCTGCGTGACGGCTCGCTCGTCGAGTCGACCCGTGGCCGGCGCGACCTGCCGAGCGTGAGCGTCGACTCGCGGGGACCCCTGCAGTTGCGCACCTTCTCGGGCATCGCGGGGTCGGGCGATCGGTACCAACTCGTCGAGGCCTCGCGTCTGGCCGACCCGGTGTGGGAGGGCGGGGTCGACTCGGGCAGTTCTCCGGCGCTGCTGAACGACGGCGCCCTCGTGTCACGGGGCGGTGAGACCGTGTTCGTCGACGCCGCCACGGGCCGCGAACGTCCCTTCGCGGCCTCACCGGACGAGATCGCCGTGCCGCCCGTCGGCTCGCCCGTGACGACCGGGGACGGGCGCCGCATCGTCGCCTTCGGCATCGAGAGGACCAGGGCCGACGGCACCGTCGAGGCGCTCGACGAGGACGGGGAGGCCGTCTGGAGCCGACCCACCTCCGGGCGCCGCCTGGCCGTCACGCCGTCCTGCGTGGTCGTCGTCACCGACGGCGACACGGCCGCGGAATGCCTCGATCCCCGCGACGGCTCGGTCCGCTGGAGGACCGACCTCGGCGCCCCGTTCGCGGTCGAGGCCGTGCCGGGTCAGCGCGCGACCGACGTCTTCGTCGTCGTGCAGCGGTCGGGCGGGTCGCGCCTGCTCGCCCTCGACGGCGCCGACGGGCACACCCGCTTCAGCTCGTCCGTGGGGCTGCTCGACGACCTCGCGGCGGCGGGCCGGTCGGTGCTCTACCTGCAGACGGAGGACGGTCGCTCGTCGGGGCGGGAGGTCGCGGCCCTCGACCTGGACGACGGTCGGCCGCTGTGGGCGACCTCGTCCTCGGGCACCGTGGTGTTCTGGGGCGGTCATCTCGTGCGCATCGACGACCAGGGGGTCGCCCGACGACTCGTGGACACCGCCCGCGTCGGGGCGACGTCGTGAGGGCGGGGCGTCGACTCGCCGTGGCCTACGCCGCCGTGGTCCTGGCGACGCTGGCGACCACGGTGCTGGTCGCGCCGACGCAGCCCGAGTACGGGTCGGACCCGCCGTGGCAGGGCATCGCCGTCGACGACCTCCGACAGGAACCCGGCACCACCGGGTGGCGCGTCGACCTCCGTGCCGCTCTCGCCCCCGGGGCCCCCGCCGAGTGCCTCCGCTACCGGGCGACGCCCGTCGCGCAGGGGCTCGCGCTCGTGAGCGCGGCCGGCGCCTGGACCTACGGATTCGCCAACGACGGCGACTGCGCCACCCCGACCCAGGGAGTCGGCACGCGCATCGGAGCACTCGACGTCGACCGCGGCACCTTCCGCTGGGTGCACGACGTCGCCGACGACCTCGCCGGGCTCGGCCTGACCGGCCCGGCCCTCGTCTCGTCCGTGACGGCGGTGCACGAGGCGGGCCTCGTGCTCGTCCGGGCCTCGGTCGACGGCGAGCAGGTGCTGATGACGTTGTCGGTCGAGACCGGGCGACCCGTCGAGGTGGTCGAGACCGGTTCGGCGGGTGACGGGGACCAGTTCCAGACCGTGGGGGCCGTCGTGGTGACCGGTCGGCAGCAGGGCGTCGGCGGCGTCTACCGCTACGACCTGCGCGACGCCCGTGACCTCGACCGCGTGACGTGGAGCGGACCCGCCTCGACCACGGGCGTCGCCCTCGCACTGAGCGACCGGTTGGTCGTCGCGCGGGCCGACGGCTCGGTCCAGGTCGACCTCGCCACCGGTACCGAGCGCCCCTGGGCGGCACGGCTCGACCGTCTCATCGGCTACGTCGTCCACGACGACGTCGTCTACGCCCCCCGAGGAGGCGCGGCCACGGGACGAGGCGACGCCGGCTTCGTCGCGTTGACCGCCGACGGCGAGCGCCTCTGGAGCTCGGACCGGGACGTCCGGGGCGGCTACTCGGTGACGCGTTCCTGTCTCGCCGTCACCGACGTGCGCGCGCAGACGGTGACCTGCCTCGACCTCGCGACGGGAGACGTGCGGTGGACCGACCCGGCGTCGAGCTCGTCCGCCGTCGACGGCCTGCCCGGCCAGACCGACGACCGCGTCTTCGCGACGGCGACCGCCGCAGGCCCGGGGCCCGTGGTGGTCCGTGCGCTCGACGGCTCCAGCGGCTCGGCCGGCGCCCGCCTGTCGCTGCCCGACGGAGCCGTCCTCGCGGCGGCGGGCCGGACGGTCGGCTACGCCCTGGCCTACGGCACCTCGGGCGGGCGGTCGACCCTCGTCGCGTTCGACCTCTCGAGCGGGCGCGCCCTCTGGGAGCACGCTGCGGAGCTGCAGGTCTACGCCTGGGCGGGGCGGCTGGTGGACGTGGACGTCGAGGGGGTCGCGCGGGTGCTGGTCTCCCCCGAGCGCTTCGCCGTCCCGACGGGCTACTCCGGGGGGTGACGCTTCGCCCGCTCGGTTCGAACACGTGTTCGAATCGGGCGTAGGGTGTCGGCATGAGCCTCCCCTTCACCGCCTCGCTGCTGGACGGCCTGTCCGACGGCCCCGACCTCGCGCCGCTTGTCGGGCGAGTCGACCACCTCGACCTCGGCGAGGGCGCCTGGCTGGACGTCGTCCCGGGCTGGGCGTCGAATTCCGACGCCCTGTTCGAACGTCTCGTGACCGACGTGCCGTGGCGAGCCGACCGCCGCCAGATGTACGACCGGGTGGTCGAGGTGCCCCGGCTCGTCTCCTCCTACGACGCGGGCGACGCGCTCCCCGATCCGGTGCTCGCCCAGGCTCGAGACGACCTCAACGCGTACTACGCGCTCGAGCGTGGCGCCCCCGTCGAGCAGCGCTTCGACCGGGCGGGGCTGTGTTTCTACCGGACGGGCGACGACAGCATCGCCTGGCACGGCGACCACGTGGGGCGCACGATCGACCGCGACACGATGGTGGGCATCCTCTCGCTCGGGGCACCGCGCACGCTCGCGGTGCGGTCCCGATCGACCGGGACGACCCGGCGGTTCCCGCTCGGCCACGGCGACCTCCTGGTGATGGGCGGCAGCTGCCAGCGGACCCACGAGCACGCCATCGCCAAGACCAAGAAGGCCGTCGGCCCGCGAATCAGCGTGCAGTTCCGACCGGTGTGGCCCACCTAGCCCGCCTCTGACGGACCGGCCGGCCGCGCGGACCACGGGGCCGTCGCTCGTATGCTGTGCACACGATCGACGACGAGGTGGACGAGTATGCCGGCAACCCGTGACGACGTGGCGCGTCTGGCAGGCGTCTCGTCGAGCACCGTGTCGTACGCCATCAGCGGGCGACGGACCATCTCCGTCGCCACCCGCCGCCGGGTCGAGGCGGCGATGGCCGAGCTGAACTACACCCCCAACGCGTTCGCCCGGGGTCTCGCCGGAGCACGGGGCGGCATCCTCGCCCTGCACTACCCCTACGGACGCCGCGGCGTCACGTCGTCCGAGTTCGAGTACGTGGCGGCGGCCACCGACCGGGCGAGGGAGCGCGGCTACCACCTGCTGCTGTGGTCGAACCCCATCGACGACGTCGAAGGACTCGGCAGCCTCGTCAGCGAAGGCCTCGTCGACGGCGTGATCCTCATGGAGCTCACCGCGCGCGACGACCGCGTCGCCGTGCTGTCGCGGTCGCGCCTGCCGTTCACGAACATCGGTCGCCCCGACGACGTCGAGGGACTCTGGTTCGTCGACGCCGACTACGACTCGCTTGCCCGACAGGCCGTCGACCACCTCGCCGACCTCGGCCACCGACGCGTGTTCTTCCTCGGTCAGAGCATCCGGGCCCCCGAGCGCGGGTCGGGTCCGCTCGACCGCACGACGAGGGCGTTGCGCGGCCCGGCCGACGAGCGGGGCCTGTCGCTCGAGACGCACGCCGCCACCGACTCCGTCCCGGGCGGCCGCCGGGCCTTCGACGCGTTCGCCGCCTCGACGGCCCGCCCCACGGCCGTGCTGGCGTTCAACGAGATGGCCCTCGCCGGCTTCGTGCAGGCCGCGGCGGCGGCAGGCCGGTCCATCCCGGACGACCTCACGGTCGTCGCGCTGAGCATCGGCGACCTCGCCGCCGAGATGACCTCGCCGCCGCTCACGACCGTCAACCCTCCCGGAGCCGACATCGCCGCCGCCGCGGTCGACGACCTCGTCGACCGCATCGAGGGTCGACGCCACGACGCCCCCCACGTCCTCGTCGCCCCCCGTCTCGTCGTGCGGGGCACGTCGGCCGCCGCCCCGTCGGAATGGACTCGCTAGCAGACGCGGTTGCGCGCCTCCTGCGAGTATGTGACACTCATCGTCGACGCGCGTCGACGACGACGTGCGGCGGACGATCACCCCGACAGCACGGGCCGTCCGTTCTTGCGACTCAATGAGGAGACACCAATGCGAGCATCCCTGCACCGCCGCTTCACGGGCCCCCTGGCCATCCTGGCGGCGTCGAGCTTCCTGTTGGCCGGATGCTCCGGCACGGCCGACCCCAACGACCCGAACGCCGGAGGCGCGGGTGCCGGTGACGTCGGAACCGCCGACGGCGTGGTCAACGTCTACGGCACGATCAACGGCGACGAGGCGACCCTGCTCGAGCAGTCGTGGGCCGACTGGGAGAAGGCCAACGACATCGAGATCAAGTACACGGGCGACAAGGAGTTCGAGAAGCAGATCGGCATCAAGGTGCAGGGTGGCGACACCCCCGATCTCGCGATCTTCCCCCAGCCCGGCCTGCTGGCCGACACGGTCGCCTCGGGCAAGGTACAAGAGCTGCCCGCCGACGCCCTGGCCAACGTCAAGGAGGGCTGGTCCGAGGACTGGCAGAAGTACGGTCAGGTCGACGGCAAGCAGTACGGGGCCCCGTTGATGGCGAGCGTCAAGGGCTACGTCTGGTACTCCCCCGCCAAGTTCGAGGAGTGGGGCGTCGAGGTCCCCAAGACCTACGACGAACTCGTCGCCCTGTCCAAGACCATCCAGGAGAAGACCGGCGGCCCGTCGTGGTGCGCCGGCTTCAACTCGGGCGAGGCCAGCGGCTGGCCCGGCACCGACTGGGTCGAGGACCTCGTCCTGCGCGAGGCCGGACCTGACGCCTACGACTCGTGGGTCGCGGGAGACACCGAGTTCACCGACCCCGAGATCAAGGCCGCGTTCGACTCGGTCGGCGACATCCTGCTCGACCCGACCCTCGTCAACGCCGGCTACGGCGACGTGAAGTCGATCAACTCGACGGCCTTCGGAGACGTCGCGACCAACGTGGCGAACGGCAGCTGCGCCCTGACCCACCAGGCCTCGTTCTTCGAGGGCTTCCTGACGGCGGCGAACAACGCCAGCGGACAGCCGGCGACGGTCGCCGAGGACGGCGACGTCTGGGCCTTCCTCACCCCGCCCATGAAGGAGGGCGACCCCGCAGCCGTCACCGGCGGTGGCGAGTTCGTCGCGGCGTTCTCGAACGACGACGACACCGCCAAGGTGCAGGCCTACCTCGCCAGCGCCGACTGGGCGAACAGCCGCGTCTCGCTCGGCGGAGTCATCTCGGCCAACAAGGGACTCGACCCCGAGAACGCCGGTAGCGACCTGCTGAAGGGCGCCGTCGAGATCCTGCAGGGCACCGACACCACCTTCCGCTTCGACGGTTCCGACCTGATGCCCAAGTCGGTCGGCTCCGACAGCTTCTGGAAGGGCATGGTCGACTGGATCGACGGCACCGACACCGACACGGTGCTCGACGAGATCCAGGCCGGCTACACCTCGTAACACCCGCGCCACAGGGGCCACCGCACGTCGGTGGCCCCTGACCCCGCGCCCGCTCGCCGCCCCGCTCGCCGCTCCGAGCGGCGGCGGCGACGGGCCGCGTCCTGCTCGGACCCGAACGTGAAAGGACAGAGATGTCCAGTTTCTTCCAGTGGCTGGCGGGAATCCCGCCCCTGGCGCAGATCCCCTTGATCCTCATCGCCTTCACCGCCCTCGTGGCCGTGGTGCTCGTCTTCGTCGAGTTCGCCCCCCGCCGAGGCACGCAGTACACGATCATCCGACTGGCCGTCTGCGTGGTCGTCCCGGTCGTCGTGCTGCTGGCGTTCGGCCTCTACAACTCGGTCATCTGGGTCGCCGCCGTCGCGGCCGTCCTGGGAGGCGGACTGTTCCTGCTCGACTACCGCTCGAAACGCGGTGCCGGCTACTCGCTGCAGCTGATCGCCTTCATGACCCCGGCCGTGTTCTTCCTCGTCATCGGCCTGATCTACCCGACCATCACGACCGCCGGCCAGGCCTTCATGAAGAACGACGGATCGGGCTTCGCCGGGCTCGACAACTTCGTCTGGGTGTTCACGAGCCCCGACGGCCTGACCGCCTTCGGCAACACCCTCGTCTGGGTGCTGCTCGCACCGATCACGGCGACCGCGATCGGCCTCGCCTACGCCGTCTTCATCGACAAGAGCCGGGGCGAGAAGTTCCTCAAGCTGCTCGTGTTCATGCCGATGGCCATCTCGTTCGTCGGCGCCTCGATCATCTTCAAGTTCTTCTACGACATCCGCCAGGGAGAACAGATCGGCCTGCTCAACGGCATCCTCGTCGCCTTCGGCGGCCAGCCCGTCGACTGGCTGGGGCTCGAACCGTGGAACACGCTGCTGCTCGTGATCGTGCTGATCTGGACCCAGGCCGGATTCGCCATGACCGTGTTGTCGGCAGCGATCAAGGGCGTCCCCGCCGAGCAACTCGAGGCGGCGTCGCTCGACGGCACCAACGGGTTCCAGGCGTTCCGGCACATCACCGTCCCCGGCATCCGAACGACCATCATCGTCGTGCTGACGACCATCTCGATCGCCTCGCTGAAGGTCTACGACATCGTCTCGGCCATGACCGGCGGACGCAACGACACGACGATCCTCGCGTTCGAGATGGTCCGGCAGTTCCAGCTCGGCAGCCGTACCGGCTACAGCTCGGCGCTGGCGGTCATCCTCTTCGTGCTCGTGCTGCCGATCGTCATCTACAACGCCCGCCAGATCCAGAAGCAGAGGGAGATCCGATGACTGCCACACCCACCCCCGTCGGGGTCGCCGTCGGCTCGGGCACCGAGAGACAGCTCAAGCGAGGAATCGCGAAGATCGAGACCTCGAGCGGCAAGCTGAAGAAGGGCACGACCAGCCGCGGCGCCACCATCGCCGCGTTGATCATCGCCGTGATCTGGACGCTGCCCACGGCCGGGCTGTTCATCTCGTCGTTCCGGCCCGCGAACGACATCAAGACGACCGGATGGTGGACCGTCTTCGCCAACCCGGGGTTCACTCTCGACAACTACGTGAACGCCCTCAACTCGGGCGACAGCCTCACGCTCGGGAAGGCGTTCCTGAACTCGCTGGTGATCACGTTGCCGGCGGCGCTGATCCCGATCACGATCGCCAGTCTCGCGGCGTACGCGTTCGCCTGGATCGACTTCAAGGGACGCAACACGATGTTCGTGCTGGTGTTCGCCCTGCAGATCGTCCCGATCCAGATGGCTCTCGTGCCGCTGCTGCGCCTGTTCTCGGACGGTCTGCGCATCGGCGGTCTGTACATCCTGCCGGGGCTCGGGGTGAACGGTCTCGACGGCTCGTTCGCGAAGGTCTGGATCGCCCACACGATCTTCGCCCTGCCGCTGGCCATCTTCATGCTGCACAACTTCATCTCGGAGATCCCGGCCGAGGTGATCGAGGCCGCCCGCATGGACGGCGCCGGTCACGGGCAGGTGTTCTTCCGCATCGTGCTGCCGCTGTCGATGCCCGCGATCGCCTCGTTCGGCATCTTCCAGTTCTTGTGGGTCTGGAACGACCTCCTCGTGGCCACGGTCTTCACCTCGGGCCAGGGCTTGCCGATCACGAAGGCGCTGCAGGACCTCTCGGGGTCGTACGGCCAGTCGTGGGAGCTGCTCACGGCCGGGGCGTTCATCTCGATCATCGTGCCGCTCATCGTGTTCTTCGCCCTGCAGCGGTTCTTCGTCCGCGGCCTGCTGGCCGGCGCCACGAAGGGCTGACCCCGTCGCAGCACGAGAGACCGCCGGGCGATCGCCCGGCGGTCTCTCGTCATGTCGTCCGGTCTTGCGCTGGGCCGGGCCGGGCCGAGTCGGACCGTGCCGGACCGTGTCGGGTCGGACCGTGCCGGGTCAGACCATGCCGGGCCGTGCCGTGTCGGACCACGTACCGGAAACGAAAAAACCGCCAGGCGAGAGCCTGGCGGTTTCTGTCGGTGCTGGTGACCCCAACGGGATTCGAACCCGTGTTACCGCCGTGAGAGGGCGACGTACTAGGCCGCTATACGATGGGGCCGTATTTGCAACTCGTCGAGTATGCCACACCGCGCGAGCCCGTCACAAATCGAGGCACCGGCGCGTCGAGATCGACCCGCCCGACGCGCGTACAGTCGCTGTCATGCGCCTCACGAAGCTCGAACACGCCTGCCTGATCCTCGAGAAGGACGGGCGCAAGCTCGTCGTCGACCCCGGGTCGTTCACGGCTCCCCTCATCGACCTGCACGACGTCGACGCCGTCGTGGTCACCCACGAGCACGCCGACCACTGGACGCCCGACCAGCTGACCCACCTGCTCGCCACGAACCCCGGCGCGACGGTCTACGGCCCCGCGGGCGTGGCCACGGCCGCCGAGGGCTTCGACGTGCACGTGGTCGGCGACGGAGACACGGTCGAGGTCGGCCCCTTCACGCTGGCGTTCCACGGCTCGCGCCACGCGGTCATCCACGAGAGCATCCCGGTCGTCGACAACGTCGGCGTGCTCGTCGACGGGTCGCTGTTCTACCCGGGTGACCAGTTCACGGTCCCGCCGGTGCCGGTCGACGTCCTCGCGACGCCCGTCGGGGCGCCCTGGCTCAAGGTGGCCGAGGTGATCGACTACGTCGCGGCGGTCGCGCCCCGACTGGCCTTCCCCACCCACGAGCAGACCCTCTCCGGCCCCGGGCTCGCCATGCACTTCGACCGCATGAAGGCGTCCGCGCAGTCGATCGGTGGCGACGCCGTGAAGCTCGAGGCGCACGAGTCGATCGACCTCTAGCCCCACCCGCGAGGGGCACTCCCCCGACGACGAACCGCCCCCCTCCGGCGTGACCGGATGAGGGGCGGTTCGTCGTCGGCCGCCGTGGCTACAGCGTGACGTCGATCTCGCGCAGCGTCTTCGCGTCGATGGCCACGCGCACCTTCTCGACGAGCTCGTCGGGCGCGGGGCTGTCGATGGTCAGGACGCTCAGCGCCTGGCCACCGGCGCTCTGGCGGGCGATCTGCATGCCCGCGATGTTGATGCCGGCGTCACCGAACTCGCGACCGTAGACCGCCACGATGCCGGGGCGATCGGTGTAGACCATCACGAGGTGGTGGGCCGCCAGGGGGACCTCGACGTCGTAGCCGTTGATCTCGACGATCTTCTCGACCTGCTTCGTGCCGGTCAGGGTGCCCGAGACCGAGATCTGCGAGCCGTCGCTGAGCGAGCCGCGCAGGGTGATGACGTTGCGGTACTCGTCGCTGGTCGGGTCGGTGAGCAGACGAACGGTGATGCCGCGCTGCTCGGCCAGCAACGGCGCGTTCACGTAGCTCACCGACTCGCTGACGATGTTCGTGAAGATGCCCTTCAGGGCCGCCAGCTTCAACACGCTGACGTCGTACTCGACCAGGTCGCCGCGCACCTCGACGTCGACGCTCGTCAACGGGCTGTCGGCGAGGCCGGAGAACACCTGACCGATCTTCTCGACCAGGGGGATGCCGGGTCGCACGTAGGGGTCGATGACGCCGCCGGCCACGTTGACCGCGTCGGGGACGAGCTCGCCGCCGAGTGCGAGCCGCACCGAGCGGGCCACCGAGACGCCGGCCTTCTCCTGCGCCTCGTCCGTCGAGGCACCGAGGTGCGGGGTCACCACGACGTTCTCGAGACCCAACAGCTTCTGGTCGACCGGGGGCTCCTTCACGAACACGTCGAGTCCGGCACCGGCGATCTCGCCGGTGGTCAGGGCCTCGTACAGGCCGTCCTCGTCGATGAGGCCGCCGCGTGCGACGTTGACGACGAAGGCCGACTTCTTCATCGCCTTCATCTGCTCGAGGCCGATCATGCCGGTCGTCTCGGGGGTCTTGGGCATGTGGATCGTCACGAAGTCGCTCGTGGCGAGCAGCTCGTCGAGCGACAGCAGCGTGACCCCGAGCTGCTGGGCGCGGGCCGGAGTGACGTAGGGGTCGTAGGCGACGACGTTCACGCCGAAGGCCTGCAGGCGCGCGGTGATGAGGGCGCCGATGCGGCCGAGGCCGACGATGCCGACCGTCTTCTCGTAGAGTTCGACGCCGGTGTACTTCGACCGCTTCCACTGCCCCTGGGCCAGGGCGGAGTGCGCTGCCGGGATGTGACGCGCGAGGCTGAGGATGTGCCCGACCGTCAGCTCGGCGGCGGAGATGATGTTCGACGTCGGTGCGTTGACGACCATGACGCCGGCCGTGGTGGCCGCCTTGATGTCGACGTTGTCGAGCCCGACGCCGGCGCGCGCGACGACCTTGAGCGACGGGGCGGCAGCGATGGCCTCGGCGTCGACCTGCGTCGCCGACCGCACGAGGATCGCGTCGGCGTCGGCCAGGGCGGCGAGCAGTGCGGGGCGGTCGGTGCCGTCCACCGATCGCACGTCGAAGTCGGGCCCGAGGGCGTCGACGGTTGCGGGTGACAGTTCTTCTGCGATCAACACGACGGGCTTGGCCACGGGGCGGACGTCCTTCTCTGGGTGATGTTCGGTGAGGGGCCGCGACGCGCCGTGGGCGCGGCTGATGACGACTCTATCGACTCGCGCGGATCGTTACGTCCGCATGACGACGTCCCCGGTGGGCGGCGTCACGGACCCGAGCCGCGCCTCCTGGGCTCGCTCAGACGGTCGTGACGTAGGCCGTCAGGGTCAGCGACACGGCCGCCACGAGACCCAGGGCCGCGAACAGCGCCAGCGTGAACTTCCACAGTTCACGACGGCGCCCCACCACGATCGCCCCGACGAAGGCCAGCGGCGGCACGACGACACCCACGATGAGCGGCACCCACGGGGGTGAGACCACCAGGCCGTCGAGGCCGTTCTCACGGTAGAACTCGTTGTTCTGCGTGAAGACCTGCGGCACGAGCACGAGGTTCGAGATGGCCTCGAACAGGTCGAAGGCGAAGAAGACGGCGAAGACGATAGCCACGGCGAGGTAGAAGAAGAAGGAGGCGCGGCCCGGTTCGCTCGCGTCGCCTGCCGTCACCGAGACGGCGTCGTGCTCGTGGTTGTCGCCGTGGTCGTGGTCGCTCATGCGGAGCCTCCCGTCACGAGGGGCCAGGGGGCCACGAGGAGCGCACCGAGGGCCATCCATGCGAGGCGACGGCCCGTGCGATCGACGGGGACGAGGACGATGACCGCCACGAACCACGCGATCGGGGCCACCACGGCGAACAGTTCGCCGAGGTTCCACATGAGCGACGAGATCGCATCGGTGAACGGGTTGGTGAAGTCGCCCACGGCGACGATCCAGCCCGCGGCCCAGAGGAGGAACACGCCGCCGAGGACGCCGTGGACCACGAGCGACGCCGAACTCATCACCGCAGGGCCGTCGTCGACGTCGTCCTCGTCTTCTGCGTCCGGGTCGTCGGACTCGTCGACGGGCTCGTCGCCTGCACCGTCCGACCGCCGGGTACGACGCGGACGACCCGTCGGTGCGGGGCCCTCGACGTGGCTGCTGTCGGCCTCGTCACCCCAGGTCAGGGCGTCGTCGGCGTCGCCGCCGGTCGGCACCCGCGGGTCGGCTGGCGTCATGCGGTGAGCTTGGACGAGACCGCCGCGAGCAACGCGGGGAACAGCGGGTGGTCGTCCTGGACGCCGGTCAGCGTGCGCGTCAGCTCGTCGGCGGCGAGGCCCGAGCTCAGCAGCGACTGCAGCTCGACGCTCTCGACGTCGTCGGGCACGGAGAAGTCGAGGGCGGCACGCACGGCGCGGACGAGTGCGTCGTAGGGCAGTCCACGTTCGGCGGCCTGGGCCGCGGGGCCGACGAACCGCTCGTGGCGGCTGAGCTTGCGGAGGGGGTTGCGGCCGACGCGTTCGGTCGTGTCGGGGAGGTGCGGGTTGGCGATGCGGACGAGGTTCTTCTCGATGTAGGACTGCTGCTCGTCGGCGTCGAGCTCGTGCTTGGCCACGAGCAGGCCCTTCGTCTCGGCGAGGACGCCGCGGACCTCGGCCATGACCTCGGCGTCGTCCAGGGCCTCACGGATGCTCGTGAGCCCCTTGCGGAACCCGTGGTAAGCGGCCGCGGCGTGGGCGGTGTTGACCGTGAAGAGCTTGCGCTCGATGAAGGGCTCGAGGTCGGCGACCCAGGTGACGCCCTCGATGTCGGGGCGGTGCTCGCCGAACGGCGTGCTCTCGACGACCCATTCGAAGAACGACTCGATGGTGACGTCGAGCGTGCCCCCGGCCTGCTCGGGCACGATCCGGTCGATGGCACAGTTCGCGAAGACGGCGTTCTCGGCCGGATCGTGCTCGCGCACCGCGGCCGCCAGCGAGTCGGTGGCGTTGATGGCGTTCTCGCACGCGATGACGGAGAGCGGCGCACGATCGGCGGACCGCTGGGCCAGCCCCTTGGCGATGACCGGCGCGACGAACGGCAGGATGCGGGCACCGACCGCGGTGGTCACGACGTCGGCGGTCGCGATCTCGGCGACGAGGGCCGCCTCGTCGGTGCGGCTGTTGATGGCGCGATAACCGTCGACGACGGTCGTACGGCTGTCTTCACCGACCT
The DNA here is from genome assembly GCF_014839405.1 of Frigoribacterium sp. CFBP 13605. Taxonomy (NCBI): domain Bacteria; kingdom Bacillati; phylum Actinomycetota; class Actinomycetes; order Micrococcales; family Microbacteriaceae; genus Frigoribacterium; species Frigoribacterium sp. CFBP 13605. The sequence goes on from NZ_JACYNS010000002.1 coordinate 21,261, forward strand.
CGTGCACCTCGAACGACGACTGCGACTGCAGCGCCCCGATCAGGTCGTCGTTCACGTCGGCGAAGACGACCTCGTAACCACTCGCGTGGAGGAACTGGGCGACGAAGCCCCGACCGATGTTGCCGGCGCCGAAGTGCACGGCCTTCTTGCTGTGAGCCATGCCATAGATCATGCCACGACGTCACCGCGCCGGCGGACGGCGAGAGGGCCCCGCACCGGGTGGTGCGGGGCCCTCTCGGGTGGTTCCGGTGCTGCGTCGAGGTCAGCGCGCAGCGCTGCCGTCGACGTAGTCGGAGTCCTGCTGCTTCCAGGCGAACAGGGCACGCAGCTCTTGGCCGGTGGCCTCGATCGGGTGCTCCTCGCCCTTCTTGCGGAGCTCCGTGAACTCGGGCGCGCCGGCGTCCTGGTCCTCGATGAAGCGCTTCGCGAAGGCGCCCGACTGGATGTCGGCGAGCACGGCCTTCATGTTGTCCTTGACGTCGGGGGTGATGACGCGGGGGCCCGAGACGTAGTCGCCGTACTCGGCCGTGTCGGAGACGCTCCAGCGCTGTTTGGCCAGGCCGCCCTCCCAGATCAGGTCGACGATCAGCTTGAGCTCGTGCAGCACCTCGAAGTAGGCGATCTGCGGCTGGTAGCCGGCCTCGGTCAGGGTCTCGAAGCCGTACTGGATCAGCTGCGAGGTCCCGCCGCAGAGCACGGCCTGCTCGCCGAAGAGGTCGGTCTCGGTCTCTTCGGTGAAGGTGGTCTTGATGCCGCCGGCACGCAGGCCGCCGATGCCCTTGGAGTACGACCAGGCGAGATCCCACGCGGCGCCGGAGGCGTCCTTCTCGACGGCGACGATGACGGGCACGCCGCGGCCGGCCTCGAACTCGCGACGGACGGTGTGGCCGGGGCCCTTGGGGGCGACGAGGACCACGTCGACGCCCTCGGGCGCCTCGATGTAGCCGAACCGGATGTTGAAGCCGTGGCCGAAGACGAGCGCCTTGCCGTCGGCGAGGTTCGGCGCGATGTCGTCGGCGTACACGTGACGCTGCACCTGGTCGGGCGCGAGGATCACGATGACGTCGCCCCAGGCCGAGGCCTCGGCGGGCGTCTGCACCGTGAAGCCGGCCTCCTCGGCCTTGGCGCGGCTCTTCGAGCCCTCCTTGAGGCCGACGACGACCTCGACGCCCGAGTCGCGGAGGTTCAGCGCGTGGGCGTGGCCCTGCGAGCCGTAGCCGATGACGGCGACCTTCTTGCCCTGGATGATCGACAGGTCGGCGTCGTTGTCGTAGACGATTTCAGTCACGGTGTGGTTCTCCTTGGGTGGTGACGGTGGGGTGTCGGGGCGAGGAGGCGCGGTGCGCGACCCCTCGCGGGTTCAGTTCTTGAAGACGCGGTCGGTGATCGACTTCGCGCCGCGGCCGATGGCCAACAGGCCCGACTGCGAGATCTCCTTGATGCCGTAGGGCTCGAGCACGCGGAGCAGCGCCGTCGTCTTGCCGGTGTCGCCCGTGACCTCGATGACGAGGGCGTCGGTCGACACGTCGACCACGGAGGCGCGGAAGAGGGTGACGGCCTCGAGCACCTGCGAGCGGGTCGTGTTGTCGACGCGCACCTTGATCAGCAGGTGCTCGCGCTGCACGGACTGCGAGTAGTCCAGCTCGACGATCTTGATCACGTTGATGAGCTTGTTCAGCTGCTTGGTGACCTGCTCGAGCGGCAGTTCTTCGACGTCGACGACGACCGTGATGCGGCTCAGCCCCTCGACCTCGCTCTTGCCGACGGCGAGGCTCTCGATGTTGAAGCCGCGCCGGGCGAAGAGGCCGGCGACACGGGTCAGCAGACCCGGCTTGTCTTCGACGAGCAGGGACAGGACGTGGCTCATGCGTGTTCTCCGGTCATGTCGCCGTCGCGGGTGGTGTCGGAGGCGCTCGTGCCCGGCGCCTCGTCGTCCCACTCGGGAGCGAGGGCGCGGGCGTGCTGGATCTCGGAGTTCGAGACCCCCTGCGGCACCATCGGCCAGACCATCGCGTCGCGGCTGACGACGAAGTCGATGACGACCGGGCGGTCGTTGGTCGCGAGGGCGAGCTCGATGGCCGCGTCGACCTCGTCCTCGGTGCGGACCCGGATGCCCAGGGCGCCGTAGGCGTCGGCGAGCTTGACGAAGTCCGGCACCATGCGCGTCTCGTGACCCGTGTTGAGGTCGGTGAACGAGTGGCGCCCCTCGTAGAAGAGCGTCTGCCACTGCCGCACCATGCCGAGCGACGAGTTGTTGATGATCGCGACCTTGATCGGGATGTCGTTGATGACGCAGGTGGCCAACTCCTGGTTGGTCATCTGGAAGCAGCCGTCGCCGTCGATCGCCCACACCACGCGGTCGGGCTGGGCGACCTTGGCACCCATGGCGGCCGGGACCGAATAGCCCATCGTGCCCGCGCCTCCGGAGTTGAGCCAGGCGTGCGGGCGCTCGTACTCGATGAACTGGGCCGCCCACATCTGGTGCTGGCCGACGCCGGAGGCGTAGATCGCCTCGGGGCCGGAGAGCTGCCCGATGCGCTGGATGATCGCCTGGGGTGACAGCAGGCCGTCGTCGGGCTGGGTGTAGCCGAGCGGGAACTGTTCGCGAAGACCCTCGAGGTGCTCCCACCAGGCCGCGATGTCGGGCTTGACCCCACCGGTGACCTCGGCGAACGCGCTCGTGAGGTCGGGGATGACGACCTTGGCGTCACCCACGATGGGCACGTCGGCGATGCGGATCTTCGAGATCTCGGCGGGGTCGATGTCGACGTGGACGACCTTGGCACCGGGCGCGAAGAGCTCGGCCTTGCCGGTCACCCGGTCGTCGAAGCGCGCGCCGAGGGCGATGATGAGGTCGCTCTCCTGGAGTCCCAGCACGGCCGGCACCGTGCCGTGCATGCCGGGCATCCCGAGGTGTTGCGGGTGGGTGTCGGGGAACGCACCGCGGGCCATCAGGGTAGTGACGACGGGAGCCCCGGTGAGCTCGACGAGGGCCTTGAGCTCGGCCGACGCCCCGGCGCGGATCACGCCGCCGCCGACGTAGAAGACGGGTTGCTTGGCGTCGGCGATCATCTGGGCCGCGGCGGTGATCTGCTTGCCGTGCGCCCTCGTCACCGGTCGGTAGCCCGGCAGGTCGACGACGGGCGGCCAGATGAAGGGTGCGCTGTTCTGCTGCGCGTCCTTCGTGATGTCGACGAGCACCGGGCCGGGACGCCCCGTGCTCGCGATCTGGTACGCGGCGGCGAGCGTCGCCGGGATGTCCTCGGGCTTGGTCACCAGGAACGAGTGCTTCGTGATCGGCATCGTGATGCCGACGATGTCGGCCTCCTGGAAGGCGTCGGTGCCCATGAGGGTCGAGAAGACCTGCCCGGTGATGGCCAGCAGCGGCATGCTGTCCATGTAGGCGTCCGCGATGGCCGTGACGAGGTTCGTCGCGCCGGGGCCGGACGTCGCGATCGCGACGCCGACGCGACCGGACGCGGCGGCGTAGCCCTCGGCGGCGTGCCCGGCGCCCTGCTCGTGGCGGACCAGGATGTGTCGGATCGCCGTCGAGGCCATCAACTCGTCGTAGAACGGGATGATGGCTCCGCCGGGCAACCCGAAGACGTCGGTCACGCCCAGGTGCTCGAGCGACTTGAGGATGGCGCCCGACCCGGTCAGCACGGGAGGCGCGGTCGGCGCCCCGACGGACGCGCCGGCGCTCGGCCGGGCCGTCCGTGTCGCGGTGCCGGGCGTGGGGGTGGACTCTGCAGGCATCAGTGCCGGTTCCCTGTTCGTGGTCGGTGATCGATGGTGACGGTGCGGGACGCGGCCGTGCACGGGGTGCGACGTCGCGACGGATCGGCCGGCGGTGGGACGCGTCAGTAGGTGACGGCGCCCTCGGCCGCGGAGCGGACCTGGCGTGCGTACTTCGCGAGGACACCGCGGGTGTAGCGCGGGGGAAGCGGTGCCCAGCCGTCTCGGCGGGCTTCCAGCTCTGCGGCGTCGACGAGTAGGTCGATCGAGCGAGCGGCGATGTCGACCCGAATCAAGTCACCATCGCGCACGAAGGCGATCGGACCGGAGTCGACCGCTTCGGGTGCTATGTGGCCGATGCACAGGCCGGTTGTGCCGCCTGAGAATCGTCCGTCCGTCAACAGTAGTACATCTTTGCCGAGCCCTGCGCCCTTGATGGCCGCGGTGATGGCGAGCATCTCGCGCATGCCCGGGCCGCCCTTGGGGCCCTCGTAGCGGATGACGACCACGTCGCCCGACTCGATGCGCCCCTCGGTGAGGGCGTCCATGGCGCCACGTTCGCGTTCGAAGACCTTCGCCGGCCCCTCGAACACCGACGCGTCGAAGCCCGCCGTCTTGACGACGGCGCCCTCGGGGGCCATCGAGCCGCTGAGGACGGTGAGGCCGCCGGTCGCGTGGATCGGGTTGTCGAGCGTCCGCAGCACCTCGCCGTCGAGCGGCTTCGGCTTGATGGACTCGAGGTTCTCGGCGACGGTCTTGCCGGTGACGGTGAGGCAGTCGCCGTGCAGCAGACCCGCGTCGAGCAGCGCCTTCATGACGACGGGGACGCCACCCATGCGGTCGACGTCGTTCATGACGTACTTGCCGAAGGGCTTGAGGTCGCCGATGTGCGGCACCTTGTCGCCGATGCGGTTGAAGTCGTCGATGGTCAGGTCGACCTCGGCCTCGTACGCGATGGCGAGCAGGTGCAACACGACGTTGGTCGAGCCACCGAAGGCCATCGCCACGGCGATGGCGTTCTCGAACGCCTTCTTGGTGAGGATGTCACGCGTCGTGATGCCCTGACGGAGCATCTCGACGACGGCCTCGCCCGAACGGTGGGCGAAGTAGTCGCGGCGGCGGTCGGCCGACGGCGGGGCCGCCGAACCGGGGAGGCTCATGCCGAGGGCCTCGGCGACGCTGGCCATGGTGTTGGCCGTGTACATCCCGCCACAGGCACCCTCGCCCGGCACGATGGCGCACTCGATCGCCTTCAGGTCGTCGTCGCTCATGTTGCCGGCCTTGTAGGCGCCCACGGCCTCGAACGAGTCGATGATCGTGACGTTCTTCTCGGTGCCGTCGCTGAGCTTGACCCAACCGGGGGCGACGCTGCCGGCGTAGAGGAAGACGCTGGCGAGGTCGAGCCGGGCGGCGGCCATCAGCATGCCGGGCAGCGACTTGTCGCAACCGGCGAGCAACACCGACCCGTCGAGCCGCTCGGCGTTCATGACGACCTCGACGCTGTCGGCGATCACCTCGCGTGAGACCAGCGAGAAGTGCATGCCCTCGTGGCCCATCGAGATGCCGTCGGACACCGAGACGGTGCCGAACTGGAGCGGGTACCCTCCCCCGGCGTGGACGCCTTCCTTGGCACCCTGGGCCAGACGGTCGAGCGACAGGTTGCAGGGGGTGATCTCGTTCCAGCTGCTGGCGATGCCGATCTGGGGCTTGCTCCAGTCCTCGTCGCCCATGCCGACGGCACGGAGCATGCCTCGCGACGTGGTGGCCTCGACGCCGTCGGTGACGACGCGGCTGCGCGGTTTGATGTCGATCCCGTCCGGGGTGGGCTTCTCTGGCATGGGTCGAGTTTAGGGCGTGCCCGCGCTCGCGCCGTCCACCGTCGCCGACGGCCTCAGAGCTCGCCCGGCTCCCCCGCGGCGTCTCCGGTCGACCGCGTCCGCCGACCCTCGTGGTCGCGGGCGTCGTCGTCACCCTCGCTGTCGTCGAGCCCTGACGAGTCCCCGACCCGGTCCATCTCGACGGCCAACGCGTCGGCCGACCCGACGGGCAGGTCGGACACGTCGAGATCGGCGACGTCGCCCTCGGTCGTCTCGGCGATCTCGCCGGCTGCCCGGGCCACGGCGTCGTCGAGTTCGTCCACGACCAACCGATCGCGCAGGAGGTCGCCGTTGCGGTACCCCGCCCGACCGATCATGTGCGCCGAGATGGGTGCGGTGAGCATCTGGAAGACGAGGACGACGAGCAGGGACGCGATCGTCCCCACGGTGTGCTGGTCGAGCGCGATCGCCGCCAGGACCAGGATGAGGCCGAAGATCTGCGGCTTGGTCGCGGCGTGCATGCGCGACAGGGCGTCGGGGAACCTCAGGAGGCCGATGCCTGCCGCGACCGAGAGCAGCGCCCCGCCGATGAGCATGACCGAGGCCGCCACGTCGTAGACCGTCTCGGGGATCACGAGGGATCCTGCTTCGAGACGTAGCGCGCGACCGTGATGGAGCCGAGGACGGCCGTCAGCGCGAGGGCGAGGATGACCGGGATGGTCCGGGTGTGGCCGTTGAAGACCATGTCGGCGGCGAGGACGCAGATCAGGGTGGTCAGCAGCATGTCGGACGCGATCATGCGGTCGAGGATCGACGGCCCCCGCACGATGCGGATGACCGACGCGAGGCCGGCGAACGCGAAGAGCGCTCCGACGACGTAGGCGACGACGGTCACGAGGGACCTCCTTCGTGGGACGAGGAACGGCTTACCGCTTCGTGGACCTCGGCCGCGGCCGGGGTGCCCTCCGCGATGCGACGGCGGTCGTCGTCGCTGCCGAGCACCCGGACGAGGCGGGCCTCGACGACCAGGACGCCGTCGCGGACGCCCTCGACACCGGCGAGGTCCTCGACCGCGAGGGCGTGCAGGTAGAGGATCGACCGCTCGCGGTCGGCCTCGACCACGAGCGACCCGGGGACGAGCGAGATCGCCTCGGCGACGAGGGTCATGATGAAGTCCGACCTCGTGTGCAGCTGCACCGCGACGATCGCGTTCGAGGTCACGCCGCGAGGTCGGACGGCCTGCCAGGCGACGATGACGGAGGCGCGCACCAGGTCGACCACGAAGTGCGCCAGGAAGACCACGGCGTACCAGAGGTTGAACCGGCCGCTCAGTTCGACCGGGGGCAGGAAGAACACCCGGGTCACGAGCAGCGCCACGGCGACGCCGGTGACGAAGGCCAGGACGGTGAACTGGTTCCACAAGGCCATCCAGAGGACGACCAGTCCGACGAGCAGGGGGAGCTGCCGGGCGAGGCTGCGGCCGACCTCGCCGCGGGTGGGACGGCCGGTCACGGGGTGCTCCCCTCGTCTGCGGAGTCCGAGGCGGGTTCGGGCTCGGGCGACGACGGGTCGGACGTCGTCTCGCCCTGACCGCCCGGGAAGACCGTCTGCACGTAGTCGTTCGAGCCGTAGACCCGGCCGGCCGCACGTTCGGCGACGCCGTAGAGCGGGCCGGCAGCGAACGTCAGGGCGAGCGAGACGAGCACCATGCCCGCGGTCGCGCCCACCATGGTGCGGGGGTTGGTGCGACGTCGCTGGACGGCCACCCGACCCGGGGCCTCCTCGAGGTGCTCGGTGAAGGGTGACTCGTGGTCGTCGACATCGGCTTTCGGGCGCCAGAACGCGAGGTTCCAGGCACGCATGAGCGCGTAGAGCGTCAGCAGCGACGTGAGGGCCCCGGCTCCGATGAGGACGTACACGAGGGGATCGTCGAGCCGGGCACCGGCCTCGAAGAGCGCGACCTTGCCGATGAAACCGGAGAACGGCGGGATGCCGCCCAGGTTGAGGGCCGGGATGAAGAAGAGGACGGCGACGATCGGTGCCGCCTTGAGGAGACCGCCCAGGCGGGTGATCGACGCCGTGCCGCCTCGCCGTTCGATCAGGCCCGCCCCGAGGAAGAGCGTGGTCTGGACCGTGATGTGGTGCACGACGTAGTAGATCGTGGCGGCCAGGCCCTCGACGGTCCCGAGTGCGATGCCGAAGATCATGTAGCCGATGTGGCTGACCAGGGTGAACGAGAGCAGACGCTTGATGTCGGCCTGGGCCACGGCACCGAGGATGCCCACGATCATCGTCAGCAACGCGATGATCAGCAGGTAGACGTTGACGTTGCTCTCGACGAACAGCACCGTCTCGGTGCGGATGATGGCGTAGACGCCCACCTTGGTCAGCAGGCCGGCGAACACGGCGGTGACGGGGGCGGGAGCGGTCGGGTACGAGTCGGGCAGCCAGAACGACAGCGGGAAGATCGCCGCCTTGATGCCGAACGCCGTGAGCAGCATGACGTGGATGATCGTCTGCACGTCGGGCGGAATGGTGTCCATCTTCTGGGCGATGTCGGCGATGTTGACCGTGCCGAGCGCTCCGTAGATCATCGCGATGGAGGCGAGGAACAGGACGGACGACACCAGGCTGACGACGATGTAGACCACGCCGGCCCGGATGCGCTGCTCGGTGCCGCCGAGGGTGATCAGCACGTAGCTGGCCACCAGGAGGATCTCGAAGCCCACGTAGAGGTTGAAGAGGTCACCCGCGATGAAGGCGTTGAACACGCCCGTGGCGAGGATGAGGTAGGTCGGGTTGTAGATCGAGACCGGGGCCTCGCCGTCACCGTCGGCCTGGCCCTGCCCGACCGAGAACACGAACACCGCCAGCAGGACGATCGACGAGATGCTGAGCATGAGAGCGGCGAGACGGTCGACGACGAGCGTGATGCCGAACGGCGCCTGCCAACCACCCACCTGCACGGCGATCGCTCCGTGCGTGTCGACGACCACGAGCAGCACCAGGCTGATGACGACGACGAGCGCCAGGGCGACGATCGAGACCACGGCCTGCGAGCGGGGCCGCCGACCGGCGATCAGGGCCGCCGCGGCTCCGAGCAGCGGGATGAGGACGACGAGCGGCACGAGGTAGCTGGGGTTCATGCTCGGTGCCCCTTCTCGTCGTGGTGAGGCCGGTCGTCGCGCAGCGGCCGGTCGTCCGTCGGCACGGCCGCTTCGGCACGGCTGCCGAACTCGCTGTCGCCACCCGCCTCGTCGTCACCGTCGCCCTGTTCGGACTCTTCTTCGGCCGGGACGCCGCGACGCCCGATCTCGAGGTCTTCGGCGTCGTCCGCGAGGGTGTCGCCCTGGGCCAGCCGCCACGACCGGTAGATCAACGCGAGCATGAAGGCCGAGATGCCGAAGGTGATGACGATGGCCGTCAGCACGAACGCCTGCGGCAGCGGGTCGGCGAAGTCGGTCGGATCGGCCTGGCCGTCGACCACGGGGGCCGCGCCGCGTCGGCCGGACATGAGGAGGATGAGGATGTTGGTGGCGTTCCCGACGAGCAGGAAACCCAGCAGCACACGGGTCATGCTGCGCTCGAGCAGCAGGTAGACGCCGCAGGCGTACAGCGCGGCCATGACGACGATCAGGACGAGGGAGACGCTCATGCGCGGCCCCGCTCGGTCGGGGGCGTACCGGCGACGGACACGGGGAGCGCCTCCTCTTCGGGTTCGGACACCTCGCTCGGGTGGCCGAACGCGTCCTCTTCTTCTTGACGGTCGACCTCGGCTCCGAGGCTCCGGAGCACGTCGAGGACGAGCCCGACGACGACCAGGTAGACGCCGACGTCGAAGAAGGTCGACGTGACGAACTCGACGTGGCCGAGCAACGGCACCTCGGCCTCGACCCAGGTCGAGGTCAGGGCGTCGACGCCGAAGAAGAGCGGGACGAGTGCCGTCGCGGCGACCGTCAGCAGACCGGCACCGAGGAGCTTGCCGGCATCGAGGGGTGCGGCCGCACCGAGTTCGTACCGACCGCCCGCGAGGTACCGGGCCACGAAGGCGAAGCCCGCCACCAGACCGCCGGCGAAGCCGCCGCCGGGCAGGTTGTGACCGGCGAAGAGCAGGTAGATCGAGACGACGATGATGGCGTGGAAGATCAGGCGCACGACCACCTCGAGCAGGATCGACCGGTTCTGCGGGGCGAGTTTGCGCCCGGCCAGCAACCAGGCGCGGCGATCGCCCTCGGTGCTGTCGCCGATCTGCGCCGTCGCCCCACCGACGGGCACGACGGGTGCCGGCTCGCGCACGGGCCGGACCCGTGCCAGGAACCGCTGGGCACGCGTGCGCCGCTCGGGCCGGGGCAGGACGTCGGCGCGGGAGGTCAGGAAGACCAGGCTCGCGACACCGGTCGCGGCGACGATGAGGACGGCGATCTCGCCCATGGTGTCCCATCCGCGGATGTCGACGAGCGTCACGTTGACGACGTTGCGGCCGTGACCGCCGTCGACGGCGAGGTCGGGGAAGGCACCCGAGACCGTGGGGATCGAGCGTGCCCCCAGGGCGACCACGGCGATGGCGGCCATGACGGACCCGACCGAGATGCCGATGACGGCCCGGATCGCCCGGTGGGTGCGGCCGTTGCGCTCGCCCAGACGGGCCGGCAGCCGACGCAGCACGAGGACGAACGCGATGAGGGTGATGGTCTCGATCAGCGCCTGCGTCAGGGCCAGGTCGGGGGCCCCGTGCAGCGCGAAGAGCGCGGCCATGCCGTAGCCGGTCACCCCGACCAGGACGACGGCCTGGAATCTCTTGTTGGAGAGCGCCGACGCGATGGCACCGATGATCATCAACCCGCCGATGGCCAGCTGCGCCGGGTAGTCCCAGAGCACGGCGGTGGTCGGCCAGTCGCTGTTGAGCGCCAGCGTCACCACCGACGAGGCGATGAACACGACGAGGATGGTGGCGAGGTAGAAGGGCAACGAACCGCGCTGCGTCGTCGCGGTCGTCCGCGACGCCGTCCGGTCGATGGTCGCCATGATCCGCACGTACCCGTCGGAGGCGCGGGGCAGGAACGAGACGGCCTTCTGCACCTGCGACACCCGGTCGCGCTGCCAGAAGAGGAGGGCCCCGACCCCGAGCGAGACCGCCGTGAAGCCGAGCGCGGGCTCGAGACCGTGCCAGAGCGCCAGGTAGTAGGGGCCGTGCTCGCCCGGGGCCGCGGGGAGCGTGTCGGCATAACGAGCGAAGACCGGACCGACCTGGTACGAGACGAGGCCGAGCACCAGGCCGGCGACGGCGAGGACGATCGGCGACGCCAAGAAGTCGACGTGCTCACGGACGAAGTCGACCGGCTCGACGCCCTTCTTGCGACCGAAGGCCCCCCAGAGGAACCGCAGGCTGTAGGCGGTGGTCAGGATCGAGCCGACGACGACGCCGACCAGGGCGACGACGCCCCAGGCCGACCCGGTCACGGCGTCGTCGTAAAGGGCCGTGAGCACGGCCTCCTTCGCGACGAAGCCGAAGGTCGGCGGCACGCCGGCCATCGAGGCGAGGGCGAGGAGCGTCACCACGAGGAGGACGGGAGCCTGTCGACCGAGCCCGCAGAGCTTGCGCAGGTCTCGCGTGCCCGCCCGGTGGTCGATGACCCCCACCACGAGGAAGAGCGTCGACTTGAACAGGGCGTGGGCGACCAGCAGGGCGAGCCCGGCGAGGGCTGCGTCGCGGGTGCCGAACCCCACCACGATCGTCAGGAAGCCGAGTTGGCTCACCGTGCCGTAGGCCAGGACGAGCTTGAGGTCGTGCTGACGGAGCGCGCGGTACCCGCCGAGGACCATCGTGACCACCCCGACGGTGACGATGATCTCTTGCCAGCCGGGCTGGTCGTGGTAGCCGGGGGCGAGACGGGCGACGAGGTAGATGCCGGCCTTGACCATCGCGGCGGCGTGCAGGTAGGCACTGACCGGCGTCGGAGCCGCCATCGCGGCCGGGAGCCAGAAGTGGAACGGCACGAGTGCCGACTTCGACAGCGCCCCGACGAGTACGAGCACGACGGCGACCGTGACGACCGTCCCGGTGGGTGGCTGCTCGACGAGCTGGGACAACGAGCTCGTGCCGCCCTGGACGGCGAGGATCACGAGGCCGACGAGCATCGCGAGCCCGCCCGCGGTCGTCACGATGAGCGCCTGCAACGCGGCCCCGCGGCTGGCCTGCTTCGCCGTGTAGTGCCCGATCAACAGGTACGAGAAGACGCTCGTGGCCTCCCAGAAGACGAACAGGACGAACACGTCGTCGCTCGTGACGAGGCCGTACATCGCTCCGGCGAAGGCCACCAGCACGGCGGCGAAGCGTGCCCGACCGGCCTCGTCCCGCTCGAAGTAGCGCGCACAGTAGACGAGCACGAGGCCGCCGATGCCCGTGACGACGAGCGCGAGGACCCAGGCGAGGACGTCCATGCGGAGGGTGAGCGAGATGGCGAGCTGCGGAATCCACGGCACGGCCTCGGTGGGCACCTCGCCCGACAACACGGCGGGCCCCTGGAGGGCCGTGAAGGCGAAGGCGGCGAAGGGGACGACGGACGCCCAGAGGAAGAGCGAACGGCCGAGTCGTCCGCCGACGCAGGCCACGACGACGGCCGCCACGGCGAACGCTGTCAGGACTACGATCACGAGGACCTCCGTCGGCTGGCGACCTCGTCGGACCGGCTCGGCTGAGCGGCGGCGGGGAGTCGCGGCGGGGTGTCCAGACTACCTTGCAGTCGCCTGGGAATGCTCAGACCCGGACATCACACCCGTTCAAGGCATGCGCGCTCAGGCATGACCGAGATGCCCACGCAGGCCGGCCAGTTCGACGAGCAGGTCCGCCACGGCGGCGGGGTCGGCGACGCGATGCATCGCCCCCGTCTCGCCCGGGCCGACCTTGATCGACAGGTCACCCTCGCCGAGTGCCCGGAAGCCGTCCTCGTCGGTGACGTCGTCCCCGGCGTAGAGGACGCCCGTGGCCTGGACGGCCTCCCGGAGCCGGTCGATGCCGTCGTTCTTGCCGGTCGCCCGGACGGCGAACTCGAGGACGTTCTTGCCCACGCGCTCGTGCATGCCGCCGAGCGCCTCGACGGCCTCGCGGGCCGCCGTGTGGACGGCCTCGGTGGTCGCGGCGTCCGCGAGCCTCGTGTGCAGGGCGAGGCCTGCGGGTTTCTCTTCGACGAAGACGCCCTCACGCCCCTCGGCCACACCGTGGACGGCGTCGGACAAGCGCGCACGGCCGGCCTTCTCGTCGTCGCTCAACGAGGTCTCGTGACCGTCGACCCGGACCTCGATGCCGTGCGAGCCGACCAACAGCACCTCGTCGGGGGTCTGGCTGACCTCGATCAACGAGGCGAGGTCGCGCCCGGACACGAGGGCGACGGTGGTCTGGTCGAGTGCCGACAGGCGCATGATCGCGTCCAGGGCCGCGGGCAACGCCCGGGCCCGCAGGGGCGCGTCGACCTCGGGCGCCAGGGTGCCGTCGAAGTCGAGCGCGACGAGGAGGCGCGGGGTCGTCGCGAGACGACCGAGCGCATCGCTCAGGGCCAGGGGGTCGGAACCGGTCACGAGACGTCACCGTCCGTCGTCGCCGGGGCCGGGGCGGGCGTGATCTGCTGCCCGGGTCGTACGTTCTCGAGGGCCTGCAGGAAGGACGCCGACCACTTGGCCACGTCGTTCTCGAGGACGCGACGGCGCAGGGCCCGCATGCGGGTGGTGCGGTCGCGCTTGGGCATCTCGACGGCGCGCATGATGGTGTTCTTGAGGCCGCCGATGTCGTGCGGGTTGATCAGCAGGGCGCTCTTGAGCTCGTCGGCCGCGCCGGCGAACTCGCTGAGCACGAGCACGCCGTCGTTGTCGCGCCGCACCGCCACGTACTCTTTCGCGACCAGGTTCATGCCGTCGCGGAGGGCCGTGACCAGCATGATGTCGGCGGCGAGGTACAACGCCACCATCTCTTCGCGCGGGTAGCCGTGGTGGTGGTAGCTGATGGCCGTGTGGCTCATGGTGCCGTAGTCGCCGTTCACGCGGCCGACGGTGAGCTCGATCTCGTCGCGCAGCAGCTTGTAGGTCTCGACCCGCTCACGGCTCGGGCTCGCGACCTGCACGAGCGTGGCGTCCTCGACGCTGAGCCGACCGTCGGCGAGCAGCTCGCCGAACGCCTTCATGCGGTGCCGGATGCCCTTCGTGTAGTCGAGACGGTCGACGCCGAGCATGATCGTCTTGGGGTTGCCGAGGCCCTCGCGGATCTCGCGGGCCCTGGCCTGCACGTCGGGGCGCGCGGCGAGCTCTTCGTAGCTGGCGGCGTCGATCGAGATCGGGAAGTGCTTCGCCAGCACCCGGCGGACCTTGGTGCCCCGGCGCGAGACCGGCGCGGACTCGTCGTCGACCGGGACCTCGATGTAGGGGCGCGTCGTCGAGTACCCGAGCAGGTGGCGGACGGCGCGGGAGAAGTTCGACGCGTCGTCCGCCCGCTGGAAGCCGATGACGTCGGCACCGAGCAGGCCCTCGACGATCTGCTGCCGCCAGGGCAGCTGAGAGAAGATGCCGAGCGGCGGGAACGGGATGTGGTTGAAGAACCCGATGGTGACGTCGGGTCGGGCCTCGCGCAGCATCTTCGGCACGAGCTGCAGCTGGTAGTCCTGCACCCAGATGGTGCCGCCCTCTTCGGTGATCTCGGCCGCGCGGTCGGCGAATCGCTGGTTGACCTGCACGTAGGACTCCCACCAGACCCGGTGGTAGGTCGGAGCGGCGATGACGTCGTGGTAGAGCGGCCAGAGCGTGTCGTTGCTGAAGCCCTCGTAGTAGCGCTGCACCTCGTCGGCGCTGAGCGGCACGGGGACGATCTCGATGCCGTCGGACTCGAAGGGCTCGAACTCGAGGTCGGGTTGGCCCGCCCAGCCCACCCACGCCCCGTCGTTGGCCTTCATGACGGGTTCGAGGGCGGTGACGAGACCCCCGGGCGAGTGCTGCCACGACGCCGACCCGTCGTCGGCGATGACCCGGTCGACGGGGAGGCGGTTGGAGACGACGACGAAGCCGTAACGTTCGGGGGTGTCGGGCATGGGGTGGGTCGGCTCCTGTCGCATCGCCCGCACGAACGCGGGACGGCCAGATTATCAGCGGTGCCCCAGACGGCTCCTGGCGACCGGCGTACCCCACCCGGACGATCGTCAGACGAGGCGCAGGGTCGCCTCGGCGGCCCGCACGAGGGACGACCCGTAGCTCGGCCCGTGTCCGGCGGCGTGCACGGCCAACGGGTGGAGCTGGTGCAGCGGCACGCGACCCCGCCACCCCTCGCCCAGTGGCGAGCGCGCCTCGTAGCCCGCCAGCACGTCCTCGAGGTGCGGGCAGCCGAACAGGGCCAGCATCGCCAGGTCGGTCTCGGGATGACCGCCGTGGGCGGCCGGGTCGATGAGCACGACTCCCCCGGCGTCGAAGAGCGCGTTGCCGGCCCACAGGTCCCCGTGGAGGCGGGCCGGGGGCAGGTCGTCGTCGAACGCGCCCTCGGCGACGAGGCGGCAGGCTCGCTCGACGACCTCGAGGCCCGCCCGGTCGAGACCGCCCGCCCGGACGGCGACGCGGGCGTAGGGCAGGACCCGCTGCTCGGCGTAGAAGACCCCCCAGGTCGCCTTCGGTCGCACCGTCATCGGACGGCTGCCGATGAAGCACGGCCCCGCCCACCCCCGAGGAGGCGCACCGAACGCCTCCGCACCGCTCGCGTGGGTCACCGCGAGGGCCTCGCCGAAGGCCCGTGCGGCCTCCGCCGGGGGACGGACCTCGTGCACGGGATCGAGGTCGATGCGCCCCGGGGACGCGGCCTGGACGCCGACCGTGCGCGCGCCTCCTCGGGGCGTGGCCTCGGCGAGCCAGGCGAGACCGGCCGCCTCGGCCTCGAAGAAGCCGGCGGGGGCGTCGGCACGCTGCTTCGTGTAAGAGGTCACGGGAATAGCATGCGCCCCATGACCGACACCCGTCCCCCGCGCACCGAGGGGCCCCGCGGCCCCGCCGACGACGGCGCCCGTCCCGACACGACCATCGTCACGCGCGCCTACCGAGGGGGCGAGCTGATCGCCCACGACTTCCCGCTGCACGAGGTGAGCGACCACCTGGAGACGGACGGCTGCCACGTGTGGATCGACCTCACCGACCCGACCGCCGGCGACCTCGCCTCGCTCGAGGACGAACTCGGACTGCACGAGCTCGCCGTCGAGGACGCACTGCAGGACGGACAGCGGCCCAAGGTCGACCGCTACGACAACCATCTGTTCACGGCTCTCTACGACGTGCGGTTCGACCGGGCCAGCGGCGTGCTCGACACGAGCGAGGTGAAGGCGTTCATCACGGAGCGCGCCCTCGTGACGATCCACCATCCGGAGTTCGACGTCACCCGGCTGCAGGCGACCTTCGACCAGAACCGCGACCTGGCGTCGCACGGCGTCTCGTACTTCCTCTGGGGTCTGCTCGACTGCGTCGTGGACCGGCACTTCGACGCCACGGATGCGCTGGACGACGAGATCGAGGGCATCGCCGACGACCTCTTCGACCCCGCGCCCCGGACCATCGACGTGCAGAAGCGCTCGTTCGCCCTGCGGAAGAGCCTCGTCCAGCTGCGGCGGGTCGCGTCGCCGATGCGCGAGGTGCTGAACACGCTGCTGCGCCGCGACCTGAAGGAGGTCGACTCCGCCATGCACCCGTACTTCCAGGACGTCTACGACCACGTGCTGCGCGTGGCCGAGCAGAACGACTCCCTGCGCGACCTCGTCTCGACCATCCTCGACACGAACCTCAACCTGCAGTCCAACCGCATGAACCTCATCATGAAGAAGGTGACGAGCTGGGCGGCCATCATCGCGGTGCCCACGGCGATCACCGGGTTCTACGGGCAGAACGTGCCGTATCCGGGGTTCCAGTCCGCCGCCGGCTTCGTCACCTCGTGCGTGCTGATCGTGGCGATCGGCGGCCTGCTCTGGTGGCAGTTCAAGCGCCGCGACTGGCTGTAGCCCGCCGTTCCCGCACTGTTCACCGCGAGGTCGACGCCGCCGAGACGCCCCGGTCGTAGCCTGGCCGCGTGATCACGGTCGGAATGAGCACGTCCTGCGTCTTCCCGCTGTCGACCGACGAGGCCTTCCGGCTCGCGCGGCTCACCGGCTTCGACGGGGTCGAGGTGATGGTGACGGCCGACCGGGCGACCCGACGCCCCGAGCTGATCCGCGCGGCGACCGCCCGGTGGGGCCTGCCCGTGCTCTCGGTGCACGCCCCCGTCCTGCCCGTCGCGCACTTCGCCTTCGGTCGTGACCAGGTCGACAAGCTGCGGCGCTCGGCCGGACTGGCCCGCGAGCTGGGCGCCACGACCGTCGTCGTCCATCCGCCGTTCGTCTGGCAGCGGTCCTACGCGGCGCGCTTCGTCGACGCCGTCCGCGAGATCGCGACCGAGACGGGCGTCACCCTCGCCGTCGAGAACATGTTCCCCGTGAGGTTCGGGCCGGCCGGGTTCGACCCCTACCGCCCGGGACACGACCCCTCGTCCCTCGACGTGGAGGCGGCCACCCTCGACTTCTCGCACGCCGCCGTCGCCGGGCGCGACGCGCTCGACCTCGCCCTGGCGCTCGGGCCGAGGTTGCGCCACGTCCACCTGACCGACGGCGTCGTCTCGTCCCGCCCCGGCGGGCTGCACGACCAGCACCGGGTGCCGGGTCTCGGCACGCAGCCGGTCGCCGAGGTGCTCACCCACCTGGCCCGGTCGGGGTGGGCCGGCACCGTCGCCGCCGAGGTGCACACCGACGGGGACGAGGAGGCGCGGCTCGGCCAGCTCCGGCGGACGCTCGCCTTCGCGCGCCGTCACCTCGCGACCGCACCCGCGTCGGGCCCGAGCGCCCGGGACCCTCAGACGAACAGCACCGTCGCGACGACCGCGAGCGGCACGGCGACCGCCGCCACCCCGAGGCCGGCGAGCACGAACCGCCCCCAGGCGACCTCGACGCCCATCGACGACAAGCGCGAGTGCCAGAGCAGCGTGGCGAGCGAGGCCCACGGCGTCACGAGGCAGCCGATGTTGACCCCGACGAGCACGGCGACGAGCCGCAGCGGCGACCCGGCCACCGGCTCGAGGGCGAGGTAGGCCGGGAGGTTGTTGGCCACGTTCGCGGCCACCGCGCTGCCGCCCGCCAGTCGCAGCAGGTCGGGCAATTGGTCGCCGGTGCCCACGACGGCTCCGAGCAGGTCCGCCAGGCCGAGCGAGTGAGCGGCCTCGACGACGAGGAACAGCCCGCCGGCGAAGAGCAGCGTGCCCCACGGCACCAGCCCGAGTCGGAGGACGCCGCGGCGGCGGACGGCCGTGGTGACGACGAGCACGAGCGCCGCGACGGCGGCGGGGATCCAGACCTCGACGCCCGAGACCAGGGCCGGCACGAGCAGCCCCGTCGCGACCGCGGCGACGCCGAAGAGCACGCGGTCGGCCACGGGCTCGGACGCCGGCGCCTCGAACCGGCCGACCAGCTGACGGCGGTAGCGCAGTCCGATGGCCACGACGGGGACGACGACGCCCACCACGGCGGCCGGTGCGACCAAGGCGGCGAATTGCACCGGGGCCGGTGATCCGAGCTCGTGCAGCGCGAGCAGGTTGGTGAGGTTCGAGACCGGCAACAGCATCGAGGCGCAGTTCGCGAGCCACACCGTCGTCAGCGCGAACGGCATCGGCGGCAGGCCGGCATGCCGGGCCACGATCACGACCACCGGCGTGAGCAGCACCGCCGTCGTGTCGAGCGAGAGGAACACCGTGCAGAGCACCGCGAGCGCCACGACCAGGAGCCACAGCACGAGCACCCGCCCTCCGGCCAGCCGGGCCGAGGCGGACGCCAGCCACGAGAAGAGTCCGGCCTCCGCCGCGAGCTCCGCGACGATCGTCAGGCCGACGACGAAGCCGAGCACGGGCGCGACCCGTTCGACGAGCGCGAGCAGTTCGTCACCGGTCAGGACGCCGGTGAACACGGCCACGAGGCCGAGCAACACGAACACGCCTCCGAGCAGGGCAGTGCGCACGGCATTCTCCTTCGACCGCAGGACGCACCGGCACGGGACGCCGGGCAGCTCAACCTACCCCCACCCGGACTCGTGCCACGTCACGCGGTACCGTGGTCGAAACGACCCCTGGGAGCCCCACCGTGCGCAAATTCCTCTTCAACGGCGCGATCATCAGCGCGATCTTCTCCGGCATCAGCCTCCTCAAGAGCCTGAGCGCCGGCCCTCGTGACTGGCGACTCGCCCTCATGGCGATCAGCTGGGCGGCGTCGACCGCGATCGCCGTGGGCAACGTCATCGAGGCCGCGAACGACGACGACTGACGTCTGCCGAGACACCGAGGAGGCGCGTCTTGCTCTGGCGGGGCGCGCCTCCTTGTCCGTGTGGTCGCGTCAGCGACGCCCGTCGACGCCGGGCGTCGGCCCGGCCGGATCGCCGTCGGGACGGCCGGTCGGCAGGCCACCGGGTCGTCCCGCGACGTGCGGGTCGTGTTCCGCCTCGGCGCCGAGCGAGGCCTGGTACTCGGCGACGTCGTGGATCGGGATGGCCGCCGTGAAGAGCGCCGTGCGTTCGGAGTCGGCGTTGTCGCCGCTGAACAGGGCGGAGGCCTCCGACGTCGACCGGTGGGCCCGTCCCTTCGGCGCCGGTTCGGCCTCGACCATCTGCACCCGCGTCCGCGGGATCGACTGCGGGCTCTTCGCGTGCAGCCAGGCGATCAGGTCCTCGCGGACGAGGCAGCGCAGGTCGAACAGGGTCGGTGCGTCCTTGGCCGTGACGAGCACCCTCACCCGCACGTAGCCGGCCTGGGCGTCGGTGACCTGGAGCACCTTGGTGCGTCCGTCCCAGAGGTCCGTCCCCGCGAGGATCACGTCGAGCTCCTTCCGCATGGCCCCCGGGTCGACCCGCCAGTCCAGGTCGAACTCGACCGCTCCGAGCAGTTCGCTGTTGCGCCGCGTCCAGTTCTCGAAGGGCGTGGTCGTGAAGTAGGTCGACGGCAGCACGAGACGCCGGTCGTCCCAGACGTGGACGACGACGTACGACAGGGTGATCTCCTCGATCAGGCCCCACTGCCCCTCGACCACGACGACGTCGTCGATGCGGATGGCGTCGCTGAAGGCCAGTTGGATGCCCGCGAAGACGTTCGCCAGGGTCGACTGCGCCGCGAGGCCCGCGACGACCGAGACCAGCCCCGCACTCGCGAGGACGCTCGCACCGACCGCCTCGACCCCCGGGAACCCGAGCAGCACGGTGCCCGCGGCCAGGATCACGATCAGGGCCACGGTCAGCCGTCGGAGGATGAGCACCTGGGTGCGGACCCGACGCGCCACCCGGTTGTCGGGGGTGTCGACCCGGTAGCGCGACAGGCCGAGGTCCTCGAAGAAGATCGCGAGGGCACCCACGAACCAGGCGACGACGACGATGACGGCGCAGCGGAAGGCCTGTGACACCCACCCCTCCCCCGGGTAGTCGGCGGGGAGCAGGGCGTCGAACGACGTGGTCAGCGCGACGACGAGCAGCACGACGAGCAGCGTGGCGCGGAAGGGGCGGCGCATGCGCGTCACGAAGGCCTGCGCCCACTCCTTGCGCTTGGCGACCACGCCGACGACCAGGCCGACGACGGCCGAGATGACGAAGGTGAGGACGACGGCGGCGACGAGCGAGATGACGAGTTGTATCCAGGGCATCCCCCGAGCCTGTCGCATGACGCACGGCTCCGTCCCGGCTGGCCCCTGGGACGATGGAACGGTGAGACGATCCACAGCTTCCCGTCACGAGTCCGCCCCGCCCTCTCCTCCCCGGCGTCACGCCTCCCGGCGACGACGCGTGCTCAAGGGCGTGGCCCTCGGACTGTTCGCCGTGGTCGTGCTCGCCGCCACGGGGTTCTTCGTCTGGGCCAAGACGCCGATGTCGGCGACGGCGTCCTCGCTCGCCTCGGTGTCCGCCGACGAACGGGTCGAGGTGACGAGCAGACCCGACACGGTCGTGATGCGACCGACCGAGACGGCCGCCACCGGCCAGGGTCTCGTGTTCGTCGCCGGTGCCCGGGTCGACCCGCAGGCCTACGAACAGACCTTCGCGGGGCTCGTCGCCACCGGCGTCACCGTCGTCGTCGAACGACCCACGCTCGGGTTCGGCATCCTCGACCCCCGCCCGCTGTCGACCTTCACCGACCTCGCCCCCGAGGTCGACGCGTGGGCGGTCGGCGGTCACTCGCTCGGCGGGGTGCGTGCCTGTCAGTACGCCGCCGACGACAGGTCGGTGGACGCCCTGGTGCTCATCGGCTCGTACTGCGCGACGACCGACCTCTCGGACGACGACGAGTTGGCCGTCCTCAGCCTCGGCGGGTCCGAGGACGGCCTCAGCACCCCGGCGAAGATCGCGACCTACCGCGACATGCTGCCGGGCAGCGCGTCGATGGTCGAGATCGACGGGTCGAACCACGCACAGTTCGGCAGCTACGGCGCGCAGTCCGGAGACGGTTCGGCCACGATCTCGGACGAGGAGGCGCGCGAGCGCATCACGCGCCAGCTCACGTCGTTCTTCGCGGGCGTCGGCGTCTAGGCCCCCGAGGGCCTCTTACCGGCGGCGACGCACGGACGGGCGGGCCAGGCGACGGTTCAGATCGAGCGCTTGCGCTGCCGCAGGGCCTCGAGGGCGAGCCCCTCGGAGGGGTACCGCCCGACGACCTCGCCCCAGCGGGGGTCGGCGCCGCGGAGCGCGACGAAGGCGCCCTGCTCGGCCCGGACGTGGCCGAGCACGCGGTCCGGGGTCGACACCTGGACGAGGTCGGACGAGACGGTGCGCGTGATGACGCGGGCCATTCTCCTCAGGACGTCGGTCGGTGCGGTGGTGCTCACGGGTGGTGCCTCTCGTGGTGCTCGTGCGGGTGGTGCGACGACGTCTCGGTGACGTCCGTCGACGACGCTACCCGCGCCTCCCGGGGTGTGACCTCGGGGTTCGCTGTGCGTCGGGTGTCGTCCGGCTGTGGTTTCACCCGGCTCCGTCACCCACCCACCGGGCCCCGCCCCGGCACCCCGCCGGGCGCCCGGTACGACGACGCCCCGGGCGAGCGGGGCTCGGCCGGGGCGACGTCCTAGGCGGATCGGATCAGCTGGTGAGGCCGTCGACGTAGTCCTGGTTCTTGGAGATCCACTTCTCGACGACGGGGGCGTAGTCGTCGCCGTCGACCTCGTCGCCGTTGAACATGGCGTTCTCGAGCGAGGACAGGGTCTCGGTGTCCATCTCGAAGCCCTGCAGCCACTCGGTCAACTGCGGGAAGTCCGCCGTGAAGCTCTTGCCGCCGAACGAGTGGATGCCCTCGGCGTCGCCCAGGGTGCCCTCGGGGTCGGCGAGGTCCTTGATGGGGAACGCGTCGTAGGCCCAGTGCGGGCTCCACAGCGTCACCGCGATGTTCTCGCCCGCGTCGGTCGCGCTCTTGAGCTCGGTCAGCATGGCGGCGGTCGACGAGGTCTGCAACTGCAGGTCGCTCAGGCCGTAGGTGGGGATGGTCTCGTCCTGGACGGCGGCCGTGAGGCCTGCACCCGGCTCGATGCCGACGATCTTGCCGCCGAACAGGTCCGCGTTGGCCGCCAGCTCGTCGAGCGAGTCGATCGGGGCGTCCTCGTTCACGGCGACCGCGAGCTTGGCGCCGTCGTTCCAGGCGCCGAGATCGGTCAGGTCGTCGCCGTACTGCTCGATGTACGAGGCGTGGGTGGTCGGCAGCCAGGTGTCGAGCACGACGTCGTAGTCGTCGGTGGTGAGCCCGCTGTAGACGGGGGCCACGTCGGCCGGCTGGAGGTTGACCGTGTAGCCCTCGTCCTCGAGGACGGTCTTCCACAGCCACGAGGCCGCGATGCCCTCGTCCCAGCCGTTGAACACGGCGAGGTCGACGACGGCCTGGTCGCCGTTGTCGAGGGTCTCGCCCTCGGCCGACGAGCCGCTGCCGGGAGGCGAGCAGGCGGCCAGTCCGAGGACGGCGGTGGTGCCGAGGGCGATCGATGCGGCGATGGTGCGCTTCTTCATGTGTTCCTTTCGGGTGGTGCAGGAGGCGCGGGTCGGGTGGGTACGTGCTGCTCCCGTCCCGCAGGTGGTCGGGGTCTAGGCCGAGGCCGTCGCGGGTTCGCGGCGGTCGGCCGGGGGAAGGGGCTGCTCGGCCTCGGCGCGGTCGGGGGCCGGGGTCGGCGGGACGGACCGGCGGTTCTGCGCCCGGGCCAGCCGTCGGGCGTGACGGTCGGACCCGAGGGCCGCCGTCATGCGGTCGAGGACGATCGCCAGGATGACGACCGAGATGCCGGCCTCGGCACCCAGCCCGACGTCGATGCGGTTGAGGCTCGCGACGATGTCGCCGCCCAGTCCCCCCGCGCCGACCATGCCGGCGATGACGACCATCGAGAGCGAGAGCATGATCACCTGGTTGACGCCGGCCATGATGCTGGGCTTCGCGAGGGGCAGCTGGATCTGACGCAGGATGCGCCACGGTGACGAGCCGAACGCCTGGCCGGCCTCGACCACCTCCTTGTCGACGCCGCGGATGCCGAGCTCGGTCAGGCGGACGCCGGGGGCCATGGCGAAGACGATGGTGGCGACGATGCCGGGCACGACGCCGACGCGGAACAGCAGCAGGGCGGGGATGAGGTAGACGAACGCGGGCGTCGTCTGCATGAAGTCCAGCACGGGCCGGATGATCTGCGACGCGACGCCCGACTTCGCCGCGAGCACGCCCAGAGGGATGCTCAGCGCGATGGCGAGCGTGCTGGCGACGAGCACGAGGGCGAGGCTCGACATCGCGTTGTCCCACTGGTTGACCGTTCCGATGAACAGCAGGCCGACGGCCGTGCCGAGCGAGAACTTCCAGCCCTTCGCGACGAAGGCGAGGGCGGCGATCACGATCACGACCGCCCAGAAGGGAGGTGCGCCGAGGAAGTACGCGACCCACTCGTAGAAGAACGTGAAGACCAGGCGGACGACGTCGAAGAAGCCGCCCAGGTGGGTGGTGATCCAGTCGACGACGTCCGAGACCCAGGAGCCGAAGGGGATGCGGAGGTACTCGTTCATCGGGTGGCTCCTTCGAGGGTGGCGTCGAGCTCGACGTCCGAGATGCGGGTGACGGGCTCGAGCACGGGGATGGGCGAGGTGGTCGTGTCGACGTTGCCGAGCGCCGCGAGCAGGGTCACGCGGGGGATGACGCCGAGCAGGCGGTCGGCGTCGTCCACGACGGCGATCGGCAGCGGACTCTCGACCGCCAACTCGAAGAGGTCGACCAGCGCGGCCTCGGGCCCGACCTTCGAGAACTCCGCGTTGACGATGGCGGCGAGGTCGGTGTCGTTCGCCTTGACCTGGCGCATGACGTGCCGGTCGCGCACCCAGCCGAGGAGCTTGCGGTCACGGCCGGTGACGAACAGGGCGGCGGTCTGGAGGTCGCGCAGGGAACGCAGGGCGCCCCGGGGGCCGACCGTGAGCGGGACGACCGCCCGGGCGGGCTCCATGACGCTGGCCGCCGTGAGGACCCGCGCCCGGTCGACGTCCTGCACGAACTGGGCGACGTAGTCGTTGGCGGGGTCGGTGAGGATGTCCTCGGGCGTCCCGATCTGCACGATGCGGCCGTCGCGCATGACGGCGATGCGGTCCCCGAGGAACATCGCCTCGTTCAGGTCGTGGGTGATGAAGACGATCGTCTTGCCGAGCTTCGCCTGCAGCTCGACGAGCTGCTCCTGCATCTCGCGGCGGATCAGCGGGTCGAGGGCCGAGAACGCCTCGTCCATCAGCAGGATGTCGGTCTCGGCGGCGAGGGCGCGGGCGAGGCCGACGCGCTGCTGCATGCCGCCCGAGAGCTGGCTCGGCAGCTCGTCCTCCCAACCCGCGAGGCCGACGATCTCGGTGACCTCCCGGGCCTTCGCCAGACGAGCCGCCTTCGCGACCCCCTGCACCTCGAGGCCGTAGGCGACGTTGTCGATGACGGTGCGGTGCGGCAGCAACGCGAAGTGCTGGAACACCATCGACACGTTCTGCCGACGCACCTCGCGGAGCCGCTTGGCCGGGACGTCCGAGATCGCGGAGCCCGCGACCTCGACCGAGCCGGACGTGGGCTCGAGCAGGCCGTTCAGCATGCGGATGAGGGTCGACTTGCCCGAGCCGGAGAGCCCCATCACGACGAAGATCTCGCCGGGCCGGACGTCGAACGAGGCGTCGATGACGGCAGCGGTGCCGAGGCCCGCGGCCTCGGAGCGGGAGGCGCCGGCCTCGAGTCGGGCGACGGCGTCCTTGGGTCGGCGGCCGAACACCTTGTACAGGTTCCGGGCACGCACGGCAGGCGTAGTGGTCACAGGTGTCTCCAGGCGCGCCGAGGGGGCACCGGCCGCTCGGGCCGGTTCGCCGTCGGCGGCGATCGGGTCGGGCGAACGGGTCGACGACGCGTGCGGACCGTGTCGGCTCAAGCCCACCGTGGAACCACGGGGCGAACCTGTCCTCCGCCGGGTCGGTCATGGGACCGGACCCTCGCGCCACCAGACCGTACGACGACCGGAACCCGAACTGATCGGACCATCGGTCGGCGCGTCCTGATGATGACGGGCCCGGTCTCCCGGGCCTCCACGACCGTAGCCGACATCCGTCGTCCATCCGAATTGCGAACCGGCCCGACGTCGCCGCGGGTGTACCCCGGCCACCCTGTGTCCCGGCGTGTCGCCCATGCCTGTGGGCCTGGTGATCGTCACCCATTCGTTACCCGCATGTGAATCGGCACCGCGCCTCCTGGGGGTTCGCCCGTCTCGCGGCGGTGATGCGGGCGAAACCGATAGGGGCTACGGTCGACCGATGACGAGTCCCACGAACGGGGACGGCGACGCCTCCACCGAGACGCACCTCCCGCAAGACTTCTCGCACGAGCAAGAGGGTTTCCAGCACGGGCTCAAGCCGCGTCAGCTGCAGATGATCGCCATCGGCGGGGCGATCGGCACGGGGCTCTTCCTCGGCGCCGGCGGTCGACTGGCCTCGGCCGGTCCGGCTCTCGCGATCGTGTTCGCGATCTGTGGCGTCTTCGCGTTCTTCATCCTGCGTGCCCTCGGCGAGCTGGTGCTGCACCGCCCCTCCTCGGGGTCGTTCGTCTCGTACGCCCGCGAGTTCTTCGGCGAGAAGTTCGCCTACGCGGCCGGGTGGATGTACTTCCTGAACTGGGCGATGACGGCCATCGTCGACGTCACCGCGGTCGCCTTGTACCTGCACTACTGGTCGG
This sequence comes from Frigoribacterium sp. CFBP 13605, assembly GCF_014839405.1. Lineage (NCBI taxonomy): Bacteria > Bacillati > Actinomycetota > Actinomycetes > Micrococcales > Microbacteriaceae > Frigoribacterium > Frigoribacterium sp. CFBP 13605. The sequence continues at coordinate 47,070 of NZ_JACYNS010000002.1, forward strand.
CGTTCACCGCGGCACCCGACTGGCTGCTGGCCCTGGTGGCCCTCGCCGTGGTGCTCTCGGTCAACCTGCTGGCCGTGAAGGTCTTCGGCGAGATGGAGTTCTGGTTCGCGATCATCAAGGTCGCCGCTCTCGTGGTGTTCCTCGTGGTCGGCGTCGTGTGGCTCGCGGCGGCGTTCCCCGTAACGCACGACGGTGCCGCGGTCGACACCGGCTGGGGCCTCGTGGCGTCGTCGGGCATCCTGCCGAACGGCCTGCTGCCGGCCGTCATCGTGGTGCAGGGCGTCGTCTTCGCCTATGCCGCGATCGAGCTGGTGGGCACGGCGTCGGGCGAGACCCAGAACCCCGAGAAGGTCGTGCCGCGCGCGATCAACACGGTCATCATCCGCATCGCGGTCTTCTACGTCGGGTCGCTGGTGCTGCTCTCGCTGCTGCTGCCCTACACGGCCTACAAGGCGGGCGAGAGCCCGTTCGTCACGTTCTTCGGCAGCATCGGCAGCCCCGAGGTGGGCGACGTCGCGGGGTCGATCATGAACTTCGTGGTCGTGACGGCCGCGCTGTCGAGCCTTAACGCCGGGCTGTACTCGACCGGCCGCGTGTTGCACTCGATGGGCATGAACGGCTCGGCCCCGAAGTTCACGACGAAGATGTCGAAGGGCGGGGTGCCGTTCGGCGGCATCCTGTTGACCGCGAGCATCACCCTGCTGGGCGTCGTGCTGAACGCGATCGTGGGGGCGAACACGGCGTTCGAGATCGTGTTGAACATCGCGTCTCTGGGCATCCTGACGGCGTGGGGCACGATCATCCTCTGCCAGATGCGACTGCGTCAGTGGGCGAAGCAGGGCAAGGCCAAGGAGCCCTCGTTCCGGCTGCCGGGGGCGCCGGTCACGAGCTACCTGACGCTGGCCTTCCTGGCCGCGGTCGTCGTCCTGATGGCGATCGACTGGCCGATCGGGTCGTTCACGGTCATGTCGCTCGTCGTGATCATCCCTCTGTTGATGCTCGGGTGGCACCTGCAGCGCGACCGCATCCTGGCTGCCGCCCGCCTCCGTGAGGGCATGACGGGCCCGTACCCCGTGACCGGCCGCGACGCCGCCTCGCAGGTCCCCCGCGACGGCCAGTAACCCCGCCACCCCCTGAGCGCAGGAGGCGCGGGCCGCCCCGCCCGCGCCTCCTGCCGTCTCCCCCCGCTGACGACCCAAGCAACCTCACTCCCCCGTGACGAGCAAAGCAACGTCACCCCCCGTGACAAGCGAAGCGACGTCACCCCCCGTGACGAGCGAAGCGACGTCACCCCCGTGACGAGCGAAGCGACGTCACCCCCCGTGACGAGCGAAGCGACGTCACCCCCGAGCAACGGCGACCTGGCGGGCCCGGCTGATTCCCCGTGCGAGGTGGGCCGCGGTCCGCGGAGCGGACCAGACCCATACGACGAAAGAATCCCCCGCTTCTGCGACTGCAGAACACGGGGGACCCAATTCTTTCGTGCACCCCCTCGGACTTGAACCGAGAACCCACTGATTAAGAGTCAGTTGCTCTGCCAATTGAGCTAGAGGTGCGTGCTGCGATCTCTCGCAACGACGGTCAACACTAGCATGAGATCCGACCCACTCAGAACCATCGGCGCCGTCCGCGGCGCCCGCAGATCGGAGCACCATGTCCACGAAGCTCGAGAAGGGCGCTGCCGCGCCGACGTTCACCCTCGACGACGAGAGCGGTTCGCCCGTCTCGCTGGCGGATTACTCGGGGCAGAAGGTCATCGTGTACTTCTACCCGGCGGCGTCGACGCCGGGCTGCACGACGGAGGCGTGTGACTTCCGCGACAACATCAACTCGTTGAAGTCGTCGGGCTACCAGGTGCTGGGCGTCTCGAAGGACGAGCCGGCCGCCCTGCAGGAGTTCAAGGACGAGCAGGGGCTGAACTTCCCGCTGCTCAGCGACCCCGAGCTGACGGTGCACCAGGCGTACGGCGCCTACGGCGAGAAGAACAACTACGGGCGCATCGTGACGGGCACGATCCGCTCGACGTTCGTGGTCGACGAGCAGGGCGCCGTCGAGCTGCCGCTGTACAACGTGAAGGCGACGGGGCACGTGGCGTCGCTCCGCAAGAAGCTCGGCCTCGACTGACCCCTTCGGCGACGAGGAGCGCAGGAGGCGCGGCGCCGGTCTCGAGGACCGGCACCGCGCCTCCTGCGTGTCGTCTCGCGACGGCGGCGGGCGGGTCGGTCAGTAGACGTGGGGGTCCGAGTCGCGGGCCGAGGTGGCCGCGACGACCGACGGCACGAGCAGCAGGACCACGACGGCGACGGCCGGCGCGAGGAGCGCGAGGCCGATGGTCGGGTTGGCGAAGACGCCCTGCAGGCTGCCGATGCCGACCGCGAACTGCAGCACCTGCCACACGATCGCCGCTCCCCTGATCCAGGCCCGGCCGCGCAGGGCGCCGACCACGATGGACCCGAGCCAGGCGGTCGCCAGCAGGGTCAGGACGAAGATCGCGACGGCCGACGGGTACGAGTCGGGACGGGCGACGAGCAGCTCGACGAGCAAGAAAGCCGCCGTTGCGGCGACCAGCAGGAACTCGGCGGAGAGCAGCACGATCACGACCCAGAGCAGTGCGGGTCGACGGGTCTCGGCAGACCGACCGGTCTCGTCTCGGGCGCCGTCCGGGCCTGCTGTGGTCACGTGTGAGCCTCCGAAAAATCCTTGATTTGGCCGTACCAGTATGCGACCATATTCGAGGTCGAAGTGACGCGCACATTGCGGTGCGCGCCTCCCGAATTCTTCTCTTTCCCCATCCCGAACCAGGCGCTTCGACGTGCCTGGTTCTGCACTTTTAAGGAGTACCCATCGATGGATTGGCGCGACAAAGCCGCTTGCCTGCAGGCTGACCCGGAGCTCTTCTTCCCCGTCGGCAACACGGGTCCCGCCGTCGACCAGATCGACAAGGCCAAGGCCGTGTGCGGCCGCTGCACCGTGACCGAGACCTGCCTGCAGTACGCGCTCGAGACCTCGCAGGACTCCGGCGTCTGGGGCGGTCTGAGCGAAGACGAGCGTCGCGCGCTCAAGCGTCGCGCGGCCCGCGCCCGCCGCGCCAGCTGATCGACCGTCGACCGCCCGCTGCGGTCGACCTCCGGCCCTCGGGGCCGATGACGAAGCCCGGCACCTGATTGCAGGTGCCGGGCTTCGTCGCGTCCGGGGCGGGGTCGTCGCCGGCCTCCGCTGTGGCTCAGGGCTGGGTGAGCCAGCGGAACGGGATCTCGATGGTGACCTCGGTGCCGTTGCCGACGAGGGTGTGCCAGTCGATGGTGCCACCGAGTTCGCCCTGGATCAGCGTGCGGACGATCTGGGTGCCGAGCCCCGAGCCGACCTTGCCCTCGGGCAGCCCGACCCCGTTGTCGCGCACCTTGACCGTCAACTCTTCCGCCCGACGGTCGGCGACGATCTCGACCTCGCCGTCGCGACCGTCGAGGCCGTGCTCGACGGCGTTCGTCACGAGTTCGGTCAGGGCGAGGGCCAGGGGCGTCGCGTACTCGCTCGGCAGGGCACCGAAACTGCCCGTCATGGTGGGGCGGACCGTCGTGTTGTGACTCGACGCGACCTCGGCGATCAGCATGAGGACCCGGTCGAAGACGGTGTCGAAGTCGACGTTCTGGCTGAGCCCCTCGGACAGCGTGTCGTGCACGACGGCGATCGACTGCACTCTGCGCATGGCCTGCGTCAGTGCCTCACGGGCGACGTCGGTGTGGGTACGACGTGCCTGGATGCGCAGCAGAGAGGCGACGGTCTGCAGGTTGTTCTTGACCCGGTGGTGGATCTCGCGGATCGTGGCGTCCTTGGTGATCAGCTCGCGCTCTTGGTGACGCAACTCGGTCACGTCGCGACAGAGGACGATCGCCCCGACGCGCTCACCACGGTCACGCAGCGGGATCGCGCGCAGCGACACCGTGACCCCGCGCGCCTCGATGTCGGTGCGCCAGGGCGCCCGGCCCGTGACGACCAACGGCAGGGACTCGTCGATCACGAGCTTGCCCGCGAGCAGGCCGGTGGTGACCTCGGCCAGCGACTCGCCTTCGAGCTCGCCGGCGAACCCCATGCGGTTGAAGGCCGACAGGCCGTTGGGGCTGGCGAACGTGACCATGCCGTCGACGTCGAGGCGCAGCAGCCCGTCGGAGGCGCGGGGTGCGCCCCGTCGCGGACCCGTCGGCGCCCCCAGGTCGGGGAAGTCGCCGGCGGCGATCATGGCGAAGAGGTCGTTGGAGCACTGGTTGAAGGTCAGTTCTTGACGGCTCGGCGTGCGCGCCTCGCTGAGGTTCGTGTGCCTCGTGATGATGGCGATCGGTGCGTCGGTCACGTCGGGCCGGCTGGCCCCCAGGCGGCGGAGCACGGGCACGGCCCGGACGCGCGTGGGCGTCTCTTCGTACCAGTCGGGTGCGGCCGAGTCGACGATGCGGGTCGTCGTGAACGCCTGCTCGATCTGCTCGCGCCACTCGGGCCGCACCTCTTGTCCGACGAAGTCGCGGTAGAAGAGCGTGGCCGAACTCGAGGGCCGGGCGTGGGCGACGGCGACGAAGCTGTCGGTCTGCGTGGGGACCCAGAGGACGATGTCCGCGAAGGCGAGGTCGGCGAGCAGCTGCCAGTCCCCCACCAGCAGGTGCAACCACTCGACGTCCACCTCGCTCGAGAGGCCCTGGGCGAGAACGAGATCACTGAGCGTCGACACCCGCCCAGTCTAGGTCGACGGTCCGTCCGGCGACGTCGGCCACTCCCCGGCGGGAGGACCCGACCACCGCTTCTCCACAGACCGTCGAGTCGGTCTGGTTTTGCAATCTCACATGTCATATCTTCTAGTCATGCCCGGACGCACGTGAACAGGAAGACTGCCCATGCCCTCGAACCACCACGCCCTCGCCCTCGTCGAGCCCCAGGGGCCCACCGCACCGCCTCGGCCGCACCTGAGGCCCGTCCCGCCGCTCGCGAACCCGGGCCCGACCGACCCCGTGCCCGGGGGTGGGCCGTCGGAGGGTCGACCATCCGGTCCCCGACCTGCCGTCCGCACGGTCCCTCGTGGCGGCACCTCGTCCGGGTCCCCCTTCCCGGACGATCCGGACCTGCTCGTCGAGAACCTGGTCCGCTGCGTCGTCGAGATCCTGGCCGGGGCACGAGAACTCGACCAGGTCTCGCGGTGGGTCACCGAGGACGTCTACCGCACCCTGCACAAGCGGGTCGTCCTGGCCACCCGGGCCCGGTCCGCACACGGCATGCGTGCTCGGCGACCGGTGTTCACGATCGGCGGCATCCGGTCGAGTTCGCCCGCCGACGGGGTGATCGAATCCGTCGTCGTCGTGCACGGCCGCGCTCGGAGCCGAGCGGTCGCCGTCCGACTCGAGACCTACGACAGCCGGTGGCGAGCAGCGGCCGTGCACGTGCTCTGACGGTCGGCCCGGTCACCGCGGACGGACGACGCGCCCCCGAGCCAGGCTCGGGGGCGCGTCGATCGTCGTTCGGACGACGGGATCAGCGGGTCTTCTTACCGGCCGCTCGGCGATCGGCACGGTTCACCGGAGCCTCGCCGCCGGCGGTCTTCTGGCCGAAGGCGCCGACCTTGCCGTCGTCGGCCTGACGTGCCGCCGGGCCACCGGAGGCGCGAGCCGCCGCGATCTCGGGCGAATCGGAACGCTCGGCTTCGTCCTGAGCCTTCTGGGCCTTCGCGGTCGCACCCTTCTCGAGCTGACCGCGCTGGTTGCGCACCTCGACCTCGCCGTCGATGTTGGGAGCCGAGTAGGCCAGCTGGGTCTGCGGTTGCTTCTCGGCCTCGAGCCCCTTGGCCGCGATGACCGGTGCCTCGGTGGCGCCGACCTGGCCCTGCACCTCGACCTCGAGGTTGAACAGGAAGCCCACGGTCTCTTCGCGGATCTGGCCCATCATGCTCTGGAACAGGGCGTAGCCCTCGCGCTGGTACTCGACGAGCGGATCTCTCTGGGCCATCGCGCGGAGACCGATGCCGTCCTTCAGGTAGTCCATCTCGTAGAGGTGGTCGCGCCAGCGACGGTCGATGACCGACAGCACGACCCGACGCTCGAGTTCGCGCATGGCGGGCTCGCCGAGGGTCTCGGTGCGCGCCTCGTAGGCGACCTTGGCGTCGGAGAGGATCTCCTGCCCGAGGAACGCCCGGGTCGCCTTGCCCTTCGAGCCGGCCTCGGTGATGACCTCGTCGATGGTGATCGAGATCGGGTACAGGGTGCCGAGTTCGGTCCAGAGGGCGTCGAGGTCCCAGTCGTCGGGGCTGCCGTCACCCGTGTGCTGGTCGATGACCTCGTTGACGACGTCCTCGAGGAACTTCTGGCTGCGGTCCTTCAGGTCGTCGCCCTCGAGGATGTGGCGACGGTCCCCGTAGATGGCCTCGCGCTGACGGTTGAGGACGTCGTCGTACTTGAGGACGTTCTTGCGGATCTCGGCGTTGCGCGACTCGACCTGCGACTGGGCCGAGCGGATGGCCCGCCCCACGATCTTGTTCTCGATGGCGAGGTCGTCGGGCACGTTGCCGCGACCCATCAACGACTCGGCGGCGCCCGAGTTGAACAGGCGCATCAGGTCGTCGGTCAGCGACAGGTAGAAACGGCTCTCACCGGGGTCGCCCTGACGACCCGACCGACCGCGCAGCTGGTTGTCGATGCGACGCGACTCGTGGCGCTCGGTGCCGAGGACGTACAACCCACCGGCGTCGATGACCTTGTCGGCCTCTTCTTGCACGGCGGCCTTCTGGGCGGCGAAGACGTCGTCCCACGCGGCCTCGTACTCGTCGGGGGTGTCCACCGGGCTGAGACCCTTGGCGTTCATCTCGGCGACGGCGAGGAACTCGGCGTTGCCGCCGAGCATGATGTCCGTCCCGCGACCGGCCATGTTGGTGGCGACGGTCACGGCGCCGGCGCGACCGGCCTGGGCCACGATGGCGGCCTCTCGAGCGTGGTTCTTGGCGTTGAGCACCTCGTGCTTGACGCCCTTCTTGGCGAGCAGTCGCGAGAGGTACTCGCTCTTCTCGACGCTGGTCGTGCCGACCAGCACGGGCTGGCCCTTCTCGTGCCGCTCGACGATGTCTTCGACGACCTGGTCGAACTTGCTCGTCTCGTTCTTGTAGACGAGGTCGGTCTGGTCGATGCGCTGCATCGGACGGTTCGTCGGGATGGGCACGACGCCGAGCTTGTAGGTGCTCATGAACTCGGCGGCCTCGGTCTCGGCCGTACCGGTCATGCCGGAGAGCTTCTTGTAGAGGCGGAAGTAGTTCTGGAGGGTGACCGTCGCGAGGGTCTGGTTCTCGGCCTTGACCGTCACGCCCTCTTTCGCCTCGATGGCCTGGTGGATGCCCTCGTTGTAGCGGCGACCGCTGAGGATGCGACCCGTGTGCTCGTCGACGATCAGGACCTCGCCGTTGATGACGACGTAGTCCTTGTCGCGCTTGAACAGCGCGTCGGCCTTGATGGCGTTGTTGAGGAACGAGATGAGCGGGGTGTTCGCCGACTCGTACAGGTTGTCGATGCCGAGGTAGTCCTCGACCTTCTCGATGCCGGGTTCGAGGACCCCGACGGTGCGCTTCTTCTCGTCGACCTCGTAGTCGGTGCCCGCGACGAGGCGCCGGGCGACCGTGGCGAACTCGGTGAACCACCGGTTGGCCTCGCCCGACGACGGGCCCGAGATGATCAGCGGCGTGCGGGCCTCGTCGATCAGGATCGAGTCGACCTCGTCGACGATCGCGAAGAAGTGGCCACGCTGCACCATGTCCTGCGCCTGCCAGGCCATGTTGTCGCGGAGGTAGTCGAAGCCGAACTCGTTGTTGGTGCCGTACGTGATGTCGGCGGCGTACATCTCGCGACGCTCGGCCGGGGTCTGGCCCGACAGGATGCACCCGGTCGTCATGCCGAGCGCCCGGAAGACGCGCCCCATGAGCTCGGACTGGTAGCTGGCGAGGAAGTCGTTGACCGTGATGACGTGCACGCCGCGCGACGCGATGGCGTTCAGGTACGCCGCCGTGGTGGCGACGAGCGTCTTGCCCTCACCGGTCTTCATCTCGGCGATGTTGCCGAGGTGCAGGGCCGCGCCACCCATCAGCTGCACGTCGAAGTGCCGGAGGCCCAGGGTGCGCTTGGACGCCTCGCGGACGGCGGCGAAGGCCTCGGGCAGGAGGTCGTCGAGCGACTCACCCGACGCGTACCGCTCGCGCAGCTCGACGGTCTCGTTGCGCAGCTCGTCGTCGGTGAGGGTCGTGAAGTCGTCCTCGAGCTCGTTGACCGCCTTGGCGTAGGCCTTCAGCTTGCGCAGCGTGCGGCCCTCGCCGACGCGGAGGACCTTCTCGAGGACGTTGGCCACTGGTGTGCTCCCATGTGTTCGGTCGAACCCGCGGAACGCTCCGCGGTCTCGCTGAGGTGATCCGCATCGGAGCACCGAGGTGTCGAAGGTCCGTCCTGGACCGGCCCACGATCGTAGCAAGCGTAGTGGCCGACCCCCTGGGAGGCGACAGGGACGTGCCCGCGCCTCCCGGGGTGTCGGCCACCCGGTGGGTCAGGAGGTCAGCTCGCCAGACCCGCCCGCAGGGCCGTCGCCGTCTCTTGCAGGTCGGGCGAGTCCTGGTCGAGCCCGATCACGCCGTAGTCCCAGCCCTTGCGGCGGTACACGACGCTCGGACGCTCGGTCTCGGCGTCGATGAAGAGGTAGAAGTCGTGGCCGACGAGCTCCATGTAGTAGAGCGCGTCGTCGACCGACATGGGCGTCGACGCGAAGACCTTCTCGCGGATGACCACGGGGCAGTACTCCTCTTCGAGTTCGTCGGCGGGGGCCTCGTCGCCCACCACCGTCACGGCCCCGGTGCGGACCTGGTCGAGCGTCTCCGCCGCGGCGGGGGTGACACCCACGCCGCTGAAGTCGGCCGTGGCCGCCTCGCGCAGCGACGTCGGTCGGTGTTGCCCGCGATGGATCTTCTGCCGGTCCTTCGCCCGGCGCACCCGTTCGAGGAGCCGACCGATCGCGAGGTCGAACGCCGCGTACTTGTCGGCGGCCGTGGACTCGGCCCGCACGAGGGGGCCGGGGCCGATCAGCGTGATCTCGACCCGGTCGTCGCCCGCCTGCCCACCGGACTTCTCGTGGTGCCGCGACACCTTGACCTCGAGGGCGAGGGCCTTCGTGGCCAGCGCGGCGACCTTGTCTGCCTTCTCGGTGGCGTACTCGCGGAAACGATCGGTGATGCCGACGTTTCGACCCGTGACGGAAATTTCCATGACGACCTCCTGTGGCTATCGACGTGCCGCCTGTCAGCCAGGCGGATGTCCTTTCACGCCTTTCGCCCCACCGTAGCCACCCGGACACCCCCGTGTCACGCACCGTTCACCGTTCGCTCAGGGGCGACCGGCGCCCGAGCCCGACGGGGTGGCGGCCACGCACGCCGCACCGACCACGATCGCGCCCCGGGCGACCAGCGCACGACGCGCCTCCTGGAGGGTGCCCCCGGTCGTCACGACGTCGTCGACGAGGACCACCTGCGACCCCGTGAGATCGCGGGTGGCGCGGAGGCTGCCCTCGCGGTCCCTCAGACGCTGCTGTCGGTCGCGGCCCTTCTGTCCGCCGCCGGCCCGCGCCGTCGGCACGAGGACGCGCGAGCCCACCACGAGACCGAGCCGACGCAGCACCAGGTCGACCGGGTCGTAGCCCCGCCGACGCCGCCCCCGTCGTGACGCCGGCACCGGGACGACCAGCAGCGACCGATCGCCCGGGCGCGCGTCCCCGTCGGGTGCCCCCTCGGCCGCCACCTGACCGGCGCAGGACCGGAGAGCGGCACCGAGAGCCGGGGCGAGCACCTCGGCCAGGCGCACGCGTCCGCCGTTCTTGAAGGCCAACACGACGCCCCGCGCCTCGAAGGCGTAGACGAGTCCGGCGAAGACGGTCAGCCCGTCGGGGAGGTCGATCCGGACGACCTCGGGGACGAGCCGGCCCCGGCAGTCGCGGCACAGGCCGACGTCCGGGGCGTGGCAGCCCGCGCACGAGACGGGCGACACGACGGACAGCGCCTCGCGGACGGCCCGCACCAGGGCGTCCCGCGCATCGACGGCGGGACGGGGACGAGGCGACCGGGGCACACCGACAGCGTGGACTCCCCCGGGTGCGCACGCCGCGCCTCCGTCGTCGGAGGAGGACGACCTACCCCCCACCTGCCCTGGGGAGGAGGCGACCCGGGGCGTCAGCGCTGGGTCGCCACCAGGTCGGCCGTCAACCCCGTGGCCTGCCAGCTGCTGCCCCGGGGTTCGAGCACGTCGCCGTCGGCACCCAGCAGCAGCAGTCGGTCGAAGCCGTTGCCCCCGACGATCGCGACCGCCTCGCCCGACGGACGGCCGGCGCTCGAGGAGTCCCCGCCGACCTCGGACATCGTCACCCGTGACGACTCCCCGACGGTGGTCAGGACGGCGACGGTCAGTTGGTCCGCCCAGGTCGCGTCGACGGGGGCGCCGTCCGGAGCCGACAGTTCGAGGGTCGGGCCCAGCCGGAGCGGGACCCCGTCGGCGTCCCGCACGACGGCGGCCACGAGGAGGCGCGACTCGCCCTGGTCGTCGAGCAGCAGCAACGCGCGGGTGCCGTCGCGCGAGATGCGGAAGGTCGTGACGCTCGGCCCCGCGGGGAGCGACGTCACCACGGGGTGGGGCGTGCCGTCGAGGGCGTACGCCGTGAGGCTCGTCGGGTCGTCGGCGACGAGCGACCAGACGAATCCCGCGTCGTCGAGCGAGGGGGCGACGAGTCCGGTCCGGGCGTCGACCAACCGGGCTCCTCCCTGAGAGGTGACCGCGTACGCGCCCGACGAGGTGCCGACGGCGGCGGCCGTCTGGTCTGCGGACAGCTCGACCGACCGGGGGCGGAGCGCCTCCACCGCGTCCGAGAGGCCCGGGAGCTGGCTCGTGGCGCTCGTGGTGGCGAATCCCAGCACGCCGTCGGCCAGCACGAGGGGCCGGGCGTCGACCGCGGGGTCGCGCACCGGCACGGGCTGCTGCATGGCCGGCACGGTCAGAGGCGCGCCCTCGACGCTGAGCTCGACGGCGGTCACGGTCGCGAGGGTCGAGAAGCTCGCCAGCAGCTGCGCCTGCATCCGGGCCCGGGCGGCGGGGGTCGCCTCGAGGGCGTCGGCGGTGAGGTCGACGCGGGCCGTCCCGTCGTCGACCGTGATGGCCGTCAACGACAGCTGGGTGCCCTCGGGGAAGGCCGAGACGACGGCACCCTGCAGCCAGTCCGACGGTCCGTCGAGCAGGGCCGTCGCGAGGCGCGTGCTCGTCGACGACCGTGCGAGGAACCACCGCTCGTCGGGCACGAGATAGGTGAAGGTGGGGTCGTAGAAGTAGGCGGCGTGCGACCGGAAGACCGAGTCGAACGTGGCCGGCGAGAGGACGATGCCGTCGGGGGCGTCGCTGATGCGCCACTCGCCGCCCTCGCGGACGAAGGAGAACGCCAGGGACGTCGTCGTGGAGGACGTGGCCGGCGTGTAGTGCCCCGCCGAGTCGACCGTCGCCGAGCCCACGAACGCGTAGTCGAGCGTCGACCCGCCGACCCGCGAGGTCGACCCGACCCCGGGCCTGATGGTGACGCTGGCCCGCGGCTCCCACTCGTCGGCGAAGCCGGCGCTGAGGAACTGCCGGGCCACCCCGTAGTTGTCCTGGGACCCGGTGCCCGCCGAGAGGAAATCGCGCAGCAGTCTCTCTTGCGAACTGCCGGCGACCGGCCCGTTGGGCCGGAACACGAAGTCGCTGACCACGTCGTCGCTGACGGTGTCGCCCTGCTGCACCTGACCGGCGTCCGGGATGCCGACGCACCCGGTCAGGGTGATCGCGGCGCCCACGAGGACCGCCAGCACCACGGACCAGCGGCCCCGCCGGGCGTTCCGTCGTGGGTCAGTCATCGTCGGCACCCCCCGCCGACCGCGACGGGATCGGCACGCCCGGCGTCTCGGCCACCGGGACCGAACCCGACCACGGTTCGCCCGTCACCGGCACGGTCGTCTCGCCCCGACGGTCCGGCGGCACGACCGGCAGGGGCGCCCCCTCGATGCGACCGCCCGCCACGCGGGGCAGGGTGACGACGAACCGGCTGCCCGAGCCCGGCTCGGACCAGACCTCGAGCCGGCCGCCGTGCAGGGCCGCGTCCTCGAGGCTGATCGCCAGGCCCAACCCGGTGCCCCCGATGGTGCGCTTGCGAGAGGGATCGGCCCGCCAGAACCGGTCGAACACGCGCGAGGCATCGGCCGGGCTCATGCCCACACCGTGGTCGCGGACGGCCACCGCGACGGCCGTGGCGTCGCTGTCGACCTCGACCTCGATCGGCCGCCCCTCGCCGTGTTCGATGGCGTTGCCCAGCAGGTTGCGCAGGATGCGGCGCAGCCGCCGCGGGTCGATCTCGGCCTCGAAGTACCCGCCCCGGGCGACGACCGAGACGACGCTGCCGGACCCGGCGGCGAGCGGCCCGAACTCGTCGACACCGTCCTCGACGAGACGGACGACCGTGACGGGCTCGGTGTCCAGCTCGACGGCACCGGCGTCGAACCGCGAGATCTCGAGCAGATCGGCGAGGAGCAGCTCGAACCGGTCGACCTGGGTGTGCAGCAGCTCGGCCGTCCGGGCGGCCGAGGGCGTGAACGACGTGCGCTGGTCGTAGAGGACGTCGCCGGCCAGCCGGATCGTGGTCAGCGGCGTGCGCAACTCGTGCGAGACGTCGCTCACGAAGCGTTGCTGGACGCGCGACAGCTCGGCCAGCTGCGAGATCTGGCGCTGCATGGCGTCGGCCATCCCGTTGAAGGAGCGCCCGAGCGTGGCCACGACGTCCTGCCCCTTCTCGGGGATGCGTTCTTCCAGGTGGCCGGCCGCGATCTTCTGGCTGGTCTCGGCCGCTGTGCGGATCGGCCCCACGACCAGGCGGACGACGAGGTAGGTGATCGCCGCGATCAACAGCACGAGTGCCAGCGAGCCGATGCCGAGGGTCCGTTGCATGAGGTCGAGCGTGGCCTGCGCGTCGCTGAGGTCGTAGACGAGGTAGAGCTCGTACTGGCCCGCGGTGGGCACCTGCAGGGTCGAGCCGACCGCGATGCCCGGCGAGCCCCCGCCCTGCGAGGTCGGAGGGAGCGACACCGACTGCATCGAGAGACGCTCGTCGTCCGCCGCCACCGCCTCGCGGAGGGCCGGCGAGATCACGGAGTCGGGGAAGTCGGGGCTGGCGATGTTCTGGATGGTCTGCGGGCTGTTCTGCCCCGGCGTCCGGAGGATCGCGATGCTCGTCCCGCCCGGGCTCGAGGTCGAACCCAGGATGGCGGTCTGGGCCTCGTTCTGCAGCGCGTCGAGCTCGACCTGGTTGGCGTCCTCGGTGGCGGTGGCCGAGTCGAAGATGTTCTGCGCGAGGAGCGTCGCCCGGACGCTCTCGGCCTCGACCTGCTCCCGGCGCTGGTCGTAGAGGCTCGTGCCGATCGTCACCGAGATGAGCGTGCCGATCACGGTCACGGCGACGGTCGACAGCACCACCGTGAGCGCGACGGTGCGGAACGACAACGACGACCGCCAGAAGCCGACCACCCGGGTCGGCCACGTGCGCCACGCCGGTGCCCGCCACGACCACGGTCCGCCCGAGCGGACGGGCCCGCCCTGGTCGGGCCCCGCGACCGTCGACACGAGCGCCACCCGACCGGGCTACGAACCCGCGCCGGCGCGGTACCCGACGCCGCGCACGGTCGTGACGATGCGGGGCGCGTCCGGATCGTGCTCCACCTTGGCGCGAAGCCGCTGCACGTGCACGTTCACCAGACGGGTGTCGGCTTTGTAGTGGTAACCCCAGACCTGTTCGAGCAGCATCTCGCGCGTGAAGACCTGCTGCGGCTTCGAGGCGAGCGCGAGCAGCAGCTCGAACTCGAGCGGGGTCAGGGCGATCGGGGTGTCACCGCGCCGCACCTCGTGCGCGGCGACGTCCAGGCGGAGGTCACCCACCGTGAGCACGTCGTTCGTGGGCTCGGTGGCCGGGCGGAGCCGGGTGCGGATGCGCGCGACGAGTTCTTTCGGGTTGAACGGCTTGACCACGTAGTCGTCGGCCCCGCTCTCGAGACCGCGGACCACGTCGGCCGTGTCGCCCTTCGCCGTCAGCATGATGATCGGCACGCCGCTCTCGGCCCGGATGAGGCGACAGACCTCGATGCCGTCGAGGCCGGGCAGCATCAGGTCGAGCAGGACGAGGTCGGGTGAGGCCTCGTGGAACGCCTCGAGGGCGGCCGCGCCGTCGCCGCAGAAGTGGGGGTCGAACTCGTCGGCGCGAAGGACGATGCCGATCATCTCGGCGAGCGCCGGGTCGTCGTCGACCACGAGGATGCGCGGGTTCATGTTCTCCGTCTGGGCTGGGCCGCTCGGGAGGCGGCACGTCAGGACAGATTAGTGCAGGAGGCGCTCGTCGGCTGGCAGCGCCCGGTCCGGTGTGGAAACATGAACACACTCGTGAGGACGACCTCACGGTCAGGACGACCAGGGGGACCATGAGCGATCCGAACGCCTGGAGCACACCGGGGGGCGACACGTCCCCGCCGCGCTGGGGCGAGCGCGTCGACCCCACGTCACCCGGCCCCCTCTCCGCGGGGCCCGTCCCGGGGGCCGCCCCGGGCGGCACCACCCCGCCGGCACCCGGCTGGGCTCCGCCGCCGAAGCCGGGCCTCGTCCCGCTGCGCCCCCTCACCTTCGGCGAGATCCTGGGTGCCTCGTTCCAGGTCTTCCGCCGCAACCCACGGACCACGTTCGGCACGGCCCTGCTGTCGCAGGTCGTCCTGCTCGTGGTGACCGTGGTGATCACCGGCGGCAGCGCCTTCCTCGCCTTCGGACGCGTCGAGCAGGCCCTCCCCCGGGACCGTGACGCGGTCCTTGCCGGCGCCGTCGCCGTCGTCGCCGCGTCGGCCCTCGTGCCGATCGCCCTGCAGGTGATCGTCACGGCCCTGTTGCAGGGGCTCTTCGTGCTCGAGACCTCGCGGCAGACGCTCGGGGAGAAGCTCCGACTCGGCGGCCTCTGGGCGATGGCCAAGGGCCGCGTCGGCACGCTCGTCGGGTGGTCCGCCCTGCTCACGGTCGCCTACGTCGTGGCGCTGGCGCTCGTGGCCGGCGTCGTCGTCGTCGGCGTGGCCGTCGGCTCCGGGCCGAGCATCGCCGTCGGCGTCGTGCTCGCGGTCCTCCTCGGCCTGGGCCTCCTCGTCCTCGGCGTGTGGCTGACCGTGAAGACTGCCCTCGTGCCGAGCGCCATCATGCTCGAACGGCTGACGCTGGGCGCGGCCGTGCGGCGCTCGTGGTCGCTGACCCGCGCCTCCTTCTGGCGGACCTTCGGCGTGATCGCCCTGGTGTTCCTCATGGTCCAGGTCGCGTCGCAGGTCGTCGCGACGCCGTTCTCGGTGCTGTTCAGCGTGTTGACGGGCACGCTCGCGCCGACGGGGGACGTGACCGACCCGACCTTCCTGGCCCTCACGGCGGGCACCTACGCCGTCACCCTCGGCATCACGGCCGTCATCGGCGCGATCGGGTCCGTGCTGCAGGCGGCGTCGGCCGGCCTCGTCTACGTCGACCGACGCATCCGCACCGAAGGGCTCGACCTCGAACTCGTGCGCTACGTCGAGCGCGGCGGGCGGGCGGTCGGAGGACAGCCCGACCCGTACCGCACGCCCGAGGCCCCGGTCCCGCCGACGACGCACCCGGGAGCACCGCGCTGGTGAGCCCGCTGCCCTTCGCCGCCGGGCCGCCCCTGACCCCTGACGCCGACGACGCCCGGCGCGAGGTCCTGCGCGAGCTCACCGGGCCCGAGTACGTGGCGGCGCAGCCGTCCTGGCTCGACCGTGCGGCGCAGGCGTTCTGGGACTGGCTGGGGTCGATCCGGTTCGGAGGGACAGAGGGGGCGCCGGCGGTCGCGTTGATCGTGCTGCTCGCGGTCGTCGTGGTGGTCGTCCTGGTCGTGCTGCTCGTCTACGGGGTGCCGCAACTCAACCGCCGGTCCGCGCGTGACCTCGCCCTCTTCGGCGACGACGACGTCCGTGACGCCGACGCCATGCGTGCCGCGGCCCGGGAGGCGGCCTCCCGGGGTGATCTGACGCTCGCCGTCGCCGAGGCCTTCCGGGCGATCGCCCGTTCGCTGGCCGAGCGGGGCGACGTCGCGGTCTCCCCCGGCACCACCGCACGCGACGTGGCCCGCCGGGCGGGCGACGTCTTCCCCGACCTCCGGGCCGACTTCGCGGACGCCGCCACGGCCTTCGACGGCGTCCGCTACCTCGACCGCCCGGGCACCGACGAGGACTACCGGGCCGTCACGGAGCTCGACCGGCGCGTCACCTCGTCCCGGCGGGTGCCCGCGTGACCGCCGCCGCACCGTCCGAGGCGCCCACCTCCGTCTCGACCCCCACCGTCGCGGTGTCGGTCCGACGTGCCCGGTTCTGGGTCGCACTCGCCCTCGTCCTGGCCCTCGGCGTCGGGGCGGCTCTCCTCGTGGGCTCGGGCTCGGGAGAAGGCCGCGCCCTCGGCCCCGCGAACGCCGCCCCCGGCGGGGCCAAGGCACTCGTCGAGGTGCTCGGCCGCCAGGGCGTCGACGTGACCGTCACGACCACCCTCGACGAGACCCTGGACCGACTCGGGTCCGGTGGCGGCACGCTCCTCGTCGACGACGCCTCGGGGTTCCTGGTCGGCGACCAGTGGGGGCGTCTCGTCACGGCGACCTCCCACCTCGTGCTCCCCGCCCCGGGGCCCGCCGCGCTCGACGCCGTGGCCGCGGGCGTCGCGTCGACCGGCCCGGTCGACGAGGGCACGGCCGGGCCCGCCTGCTCGTCACCGGCCCTCGCGCAGACGTCCCGGGTCGACGTCGCGGGCGTCGCGTACGACGTCGACGCCCCCGGCGCCGTCCGCTGCCTGCCGACCGACGACGGCTACGGGCTCGTCGAGCTGGAGGACGGCGACACGCGCGTGTCCGTCCTGGGAGCCACGGACGCCCTGACCAACGGCTCGATCGGGACGCACGACGACGCGGCCTTCGCACTCGCGCTGCTCGGCGGGTCCTCCGAGCTGACCTGGTACCTGCCCTCGGCCGGCGACCTGCCCGAGGGCGAGGGCACTCTCGCCACGCTGACGCCGTCATGGGTGACGCCGTCGCTGGTCGTGCTCCTCCTGGCCGGAGTGGCCGCGATGGTGTGGCGGGGTCGACGCCTCGGAGCTCTCGTCGTCGAGCGGCTGCCGGTCACCGTCAAGGCCTCCGAGACCACCGAGGGGCGCGCCCGCCTCTACGAGCGCTCCGGGCAGCGCCGCCATGCCCTCGACCAGCTCCGCATCGGCACGCTCGGGCGACTCGCGCGCACGACGGGCCTGTCCTCGACCGCGTCGGTCGACGAGATCGTCGCCCGGGTGGCCGCACTGATCTCGGCCGACCCCCGGGGCCTGCGGCACGTGCTCGTCGACGCCGACCCGGTCGACGACCGCGAGCTCGTCGCGCTGAGCGACAGCCTGCTCGACCTCGAGGGTGCGGTCCGACGGGCGACGACTCCGTCGTGACCCGCCCCGCGCCTCCCCCGCCTCGTCCGATCGCCCCCGCATCGACCCCCACCCCGGAGAAGACCACCAGATGAGCTCAGAACTGCAGCAGACCTTCGCCCGAGTCCGAACCGAGGTGGGCAAGGCCGTCGTCGCCCAGGACGGTGCCGTGACGGGCCTGATCGTGACCCTGCTGGCCCAGGGTCACGCCCTGCTCGAAGGCGTCCCCGGCGTGGCCAAGACCCTTCTCGTGCGCGCCCTCAGCCACTCGCTCTCGCTCGACACCGCCCGCGTGCAGTTCACGCCCGACCTGATGCCCGGCGACATCACCGGATCGCTCGTGTACGACGCGAAGTCGGGCGAGTTCGAGTTCCGGGCGGGGCCGGTGTTCACCAACGTCCTGCTCGCGGACGAGATCAACCGCACGCCTCCCAAGACGCAGTCGGCGCTGCTCGAGGCCATGGAGGAGCGCCAGGTCTCGGTCGACGGCGTCAGTCGCGCGTTGCCGACCCCGTTCCTGGTCGCGGCCACCATGAACCCCGTCGAGTACGAGGGCACCTACACGCTGCCCGAGGCCCAGCTCGACCGCTTCCTGATGAAGCTCACGCTCGACCTGCCGCCGCGCGAGGCCGAGGTCGAGGTGCTCGGCCGTCACGCCGCCGGCTTCTCGCCCCGCGACCTGCGAGCCGCGGGCGTGACCCCGGTCCTCGGGCCCGACGACCTCGCCCGCGCCCAAGCGGAGGTGGCCCGGGTCGGTGCCTCCCCCGACGTGCTCGCCTACATGGTCGACCTGGCCCGGGCCACGCGCGAGAGCCCGTCGGTCAAGATCGGCGTGAGCCCCCGAGGGTCGACGGCCCTCCTCGCCGCCTCGAAGGCCTGGGCGTGGCTGACCGGCTTCGACCACGTCACGCCCGACCACGTCCAGGCCATGGCCCTGCCCGTGCTGCGACACCGCCTGCAGCTGCGGCCCGAAGCCGAGCTCGAGGGCGTCGACGCCGACGCCATCGTCCGCTCGGTGCTGCAGCAGGTCCGGGTCCCGCTCTAGCCATGGCGATCACCGGTTGGTTCGTGGTGCTCGTCGCGCTCGGCGTCGTGCCCGTCGTCCTGACGGGCAGCGGGTGGGCGATCGTCGGCTGGCTCGGCGTCGTCGCCGCGCTGACGGTGCTCGACGTGGCCCTCACGGCGTCGCCCCGGTCGCTCACCATCCGGCGCGAACTGCCGGGGGCGATCCGTCTCGGCGAGAGCGCACCCGCCCGGCTGACCGTGGTGAACGACGGCCGACGCACGCTGCGCGGACTCGTGCGCGACGCATGGCAGCCGTCGGCCGGAGCGACCCCGACCCGCCGTCGCCTGTCCCTGCGACCGGGGCGGGCCGCGACGCTCACCGTCACGCTGACCCCGTTCCGCCGGGGCGAACGCCGCGCCGGCGGCGTCACCGTCCGCACGATCGGTCCCCTGAGGCTCGCCGGTCGTCAGGCGACGCACGAGGTGCCGGGCGCGGTCCGCGTGCTCCCGCGGTTCTCGTCGCGCAAGCACCTGCCGTCCCGTCTGGCCCGTCTCCGAGAACTCGACGGGCGCACGAGCGTGATGATCCGCGGCCAGGGCACCGAGTTCGACAGCCTGCGCGAGTACGTGCGAGGGGACGACGTCCGCTCGATCGACTGGCGGGCGACCGCACGCCGCGACGACCTCGTCGTGCGCACCTGGCGGCCCGAGCGCGACCGTCGGGTGGTCGTCGTGGTCGACACGGGGCGGACCTCCGCGGCCCGCATCGACGACGAACCGCGGCTCGACACGGCCTTCGAGTCGGCACTGCTGCTCGGGGCGTTGGCCTCGCGGGCGGGCGACCGGGTCGACGTCGTCCTCTTCGACCGACGGGTCAGGGGTCGGGTGCAGGGCGCGACGGGGCCCGCCCTGCTCTCGTCGATGGTCGAGACCATGGCCCCCGTCGAGCCCGAACTGGTCGAGACCGACTGGGCCGCCGTGCCGGCCCTCGTCCGCTCGGTCACGTCCCGTCGGGCGCTCGTCGTCCTCGCGACCACCGTCGACAGCCCCGGCGCCTCCCGCTCCTTGCTGGCGGCGATCCCCCAACTGACCCGCCAGCACCTCGTGGTCGTCGCGTCGGTCACCGATCCGGCCCTCGACGAGACGGTGGTGCGACGGGGCACCCGCGACGAGGTCTACCGGGCCGCCTCGGCCGAGCGGGCCCGACTCGACCAGGGCCGGGTCGCCGCCGCCCTGCGTCAGGTCGGCGCCGACGTCGTGACCGGAGCGCCGGCCGACCTGCCCCCCGCCCTCGCCGACCGCTACCTCGCGCTCAAGGCGGCCGGCCGCCTCTGACGCAGGCTCGGTGGCCGACGACGCGGGATCAGTCGGCCACGAGTTGTGTGGCCCCGGCCTCGAACTCGTCGAGGTCGCCGGTCTGTCCCGCCCGGTGGGCCCGTCCGCCGAGCAGCCACTGATAGGCCAGGAACCCCAGGAGGGCCACGGTGCCGATGCCGATCTTGATCGGCCAGGGCCAGGCCTGCCGGGTGACGAACCCCTCGATGACGCCCGAGACCAACAACGAGAGCATCAACCCGACCGCGATGGTCACGAGCGCGCGTCCGTCCTGGGCCAACGCCTGCCCCCGGGTGCGGGCACCGGGTGCCACCCAGGACCAGAAGATCATCAGACCGGCGGCCCCGGCGACGAAGATGCTGTAGAGCTCGAGCTGACCGTGCGGAGCGATGTACAGGAAGAACTGGTCCAGCCGCCCCTGGTCGGCCATGAGCCCGGCCGAGATCCCGACGTTCATGGCGTTGCTGAGGATCGCGTAGGGAACCCAGACCCCGGTGATGCCGAACGCCACGCACTGCGCGGCGATGTAGGCGTTGTTCGTCCACACCTGGCCGGTGAACGACGTCGAGGCGCTCTCGGAGTAGTAGTTCACGAAGTCCTGCTCGGCGAACTGCCGGCGGAACTCCTCGCTGCCGAACGAGGCCAGCAGCGCGGGTGTGTTCGCGGCCCAGGTCGCGAACACGGCCGCGACGACCACCGTCACGAGCGTCAACACGAGCGACAGCCACCGCACGCGGTAGAGGGCGGCTGGCAGCTGCACGACGAAGAAGGTCGGCAATTGGCTGAACAGGTTGCGACCCGCGCCCGTGAACCGCAGGCGTGCTCGCGACAGGGTCATGGAGAGCCGGTCGGCCACGACCGAGTCGCCGGTGGCGGTCTTCAGCGCCGACAGTTGCCCGGCCCCCGACTGGTACAGGCGGACGAGCTCGTCTGCCTCGGGCCCGCTCAGTCGCCCGCGCCGGGCGAGGCGCTCGAGCTCGGCCCAGTCGTGGCCGTGGGCGGCGGCGTAGGCGTCGATGTCCATTCTGCTTAGATACTAGGCATGTCCCGCACGAAGGCACGAGGCGCCTCCCCGGTGGTGCTGCGACCCGACCAGGTCGAGGCCTTCACGGCGGGTGGGGACGAACTGGTCACGGGCGAGGCGGTCGCCCTCGACCTCCGACCGACGAGCTTCGTGTTGCGCGCGGCCGGGGTGCTCATCGACTACCTGGCCTACGCCCTGCTGCTCGTCGGTGCGTTGGTGCTCGTCTCGTTGCTGAACGACGGCGGGGTGCTCGACGACGCCCTGTCACAGGCGTTCCTCGTGGCGTCGATCGCGATCTGCTTCATCGTCGTGCCGACGGTGGTCGAGACCGCGAGCCACGGGCGGTCCCTGGGCAGACTCGCCGTGGGCGCGCGCATCGTCCGCACCGACGGAGGGGCGATCGGCCTGCGCCACGCCCTCACCCGAGCGCTGGTGGGGCTGCTCGAGATCGTGTTCACCAGTGGCGGCCTGGCCGTCGTCGTCGCCCTGCTGAACGGCTCGTCGCGGCGTCTCGGCGACCTCATGGCCGGCACGTACAGTCGCAACGAACGCGTGCCCAAGGCCGCTCACGTGGTCTACGGCGTGCCGGCGCACCTGCAGGGGTGGGCCGAGATCGCGGACGTGGGGCGCCTGCCCGACGGCCTGGCCCGTCGCATCGCGTCGTTCCTGCAGCAGGCGCCGCAGCTCTCCCCGGCCAGTCGGCGACGCGTCGCCGACGAGTTGGCGGCCGAGACCACGCCCTACGTCTCGCCCGTGCCGTCCGGCGACCCGGAGTTCCTCCTGGCCGGCGTCTCGGCGCTCCGGCGTCGGCGTGAGTCCGCCGCCCTCGCTCGCGAGTCCGCGTTGCTCGACCGCCTCACCCCGGCGCTGACCGAGACGGTCCGGGGCTTCCCCCGGCGCTGACCCGCGTCGCCGTCGAGCCCGGCCTCCGCGTCAGGACCGGACGAGCCTCGCGATCGCCGCCGAGGCCTCGCGGACCTTGGCGTCCGCGACGTCGCCTCCCTCTCGGGCCGCCTGGGCGACGCAGTGGGCGAGGTGGTCTTCGAGCAACTGGAGCGCCACGGTCTCGAGGGCACGGGTCGCGGCACTGACCTGCGTCAGGACGTCGATGCAGTACATGTCGTCCTCGACCATGCGCTGGATGCCCCGGACCTGGCCCTCGGCGCGGCGGAGGCGCTTGACGATCTGTTCCTTGTCGCCGCTGTAGCCGACGTGCGTCGCCGTCGCGTGCTCACCCTGCTGCGCCACCCGCGCCTCCTCGTGTGTCGTCCGGTCACGCCGTGTCGACCGGTCCCGCCAGGATACCCCCAGGGGGTAACCGCTCCGCCCGTTCGGCCGCACCCGGCCGACCGTCAGCCGCGGATGAGCCCGAGCACGTCGTCGCGGACGCGCTCCATGCCGGCGGGCGTCGCCGCCTCGGCGTTGAGGCGCAGCAGCGGCTCGGTGTTCGACGGCCGGACGTTGAACCACCAGAACCCGTCGTCGGACGAACCACTGACCGTGAGGCCGTCGAGCTCGTCGAACTCGCCGACCCCGGTGTAGGCCTCGACGATGCGGGCGTACGCCGCCGGCACGTCGGTGACGGTCGAGTTGATCTCGCCGCTCGCCGCGTAGGGCGTGTACCGGTCGGTCAGGGTCGAGAGGGGCTCGGCCTGCGACCCGAACTCGGCCAGGACGTGCATGGCGGCCAGCATGCCGTTGTCGGCGCTCCAGAAGTCGCGGAAGTAGTAGTGCGCCGAGTGCTCGCCCCCGAAGATGGCCCCGGTCGCCCTCATCTCGTCCTTGATGAGCGAGTGGCCGACGCGGGTGCGCACCGGCGTCGCGCCGGCCGCCTCGATGGCCTCGGGCACCGCGCGGGACGTGATGAGGTTGTGGATCACCGAGATCTCGACGTCGGGCTCGGCGGCCCGGACGCGCGCGATCTCGCGGACGGCGACGATCGCCGCCACGGCCGACGGGGTCACGGCGTCACCCTTCTCGTCGACGACGAAGCAGCGGTCGGCGTCGCCGTCGAACGCGAGGCCCAGGTCGGCCCCGTGCTCGAGGACGGCCTTCTGCAGGTCGACCAGGTTGGCCGGGTCGAGGGGGTTGGCCTCGTGGTTCGGGAAGGTGCCGTCGAGTTCGAAGTACAGCGGGACGATCTCGATCGGCAGCTTCGGCAGCCCGGCGGCCTCGCCCAGCACGGCCGGGACGGTGAGCCCGCCCATGCCGTTGCCGGCGTCGACGACGACCTTGATGGGCCGGATGCCCGCGAGGTCCACGAGACCGCGGAGGTACGCGGCGTAGCCCGGCAACGCGTCGTGCTCCCGCACGGCGCCCGGCTCGGCGACGGCCTCGATGCCGTCGGCCAGGAACGAGGAGGCGCGGTCACGGATCGAGGACAGCCCCGTGTCGAGGCTGATGCCCTGGGCGCCGGCCCTGCTCATCTTGATGCCGTTGTAGGTGGCCGGGTTGTGGCTCGCGGTGAACATGGCCGCCGGGGCGTCGAGCGAGCCGGAGGCGAAGTACGACTCGTCGGTCGAGCACAGGCCGAGGGCGACCACGTTCGCACCCCGGGCCCGGGCCCCGCGGGCGAAGGCCTCGGCGAAGCCCGGCGAGGAGTCCCGCATGTCGTGACCCACGACCAGGTCGTGGCCGGCGCCGTCGATCTCGTCGGCGAAGGCCGCACCGAAGGCCTCGACCACCTCGTCGGTGAGCTGGGTGCCCACCAGTCCCCGGACGTCGTAGGTCTTGACGAAGGCGGTCAGGTCGACGGGGGCGTTCTCAGAGGTCATGACCCAAAACTACCCGGCGCAGGACCTCCCAGCCCTGCGGGACCGACAACGAGCCCGCGTGGCGGGCGCACAGGTCGTAGCCGTGCGGCTCGACGCGGTCGCTCAAGGGCCCGACCACGACCATCGAGTCGGCGTACACGTAGGTCAGCGTGGCGACGGCCTCGTCGTGGCACGTCACCTTGCTGCAGGGTCGACCGTTCATCTGCCCGACAGACTATCGCGAGGGTCCTCGGGGGCCGACCCGCGCCTCCTGGGCGGGCCTACGATGGGTTGATGAGCAGGCCCCGCCGCGCACGCGTCACCGACCGTTCCCGTCGGCGCGACCGCCATGGACGCGGGCTGCGGTCGTCCGCCGCCGGGCCTCACCTGCCCTTCCTGCGGACGAGGGTCGACCTCTTCGACGACATCGTCGCCGCCACCGCCGACTACCTCCGCGAGGCGTGGCCCGACGAGCTCGCCGACACGTCGTTCGAGGTCGCCGGCCTCCCCGCCGAACCGGACCGCACCCGGGTCGAACGGTGGTCCGTCGACCGGGCCGCCGGCCGGGTCGTGCTGTACCGCCTGCCGATCGAACGGCTCGCCCCCTCGCACGACCGGCGGGGGGCCGCCGAGGACGAGTGGAACCACCGGGTGCTCGTCGAGGGCTACGTGTTCCGGGCCGTCGCGGACCTCCTCGGCAAGGACCCGTGGGAGCTCGCTCCCGACCGCTGGCGCGACGGCTGACGCGCGACGGGGTCGTCGGGGTGTGTGCCCCCGACGTCAGGGGTAGACGGTCACCGGGGTGGACGCCGGCAGCGGCGAGGTCACCGGCCAGGCGGCGACGGCTCCGGGGGCCGAGAAGCTGACGCCCGCGCGCAGGTCGTCGGCGTTCCCGAGCCGGACGGCGTCGCCCCGTTGCACGTCGACCCCGACCGTGGACCCACCGGGTACCTCGACGTCCCGCTCGTCGCCGTCGCCCACCGTGACCTCGGCCGTGACGGCGTCCTGGCCCGGGTTGGCGAGCCAGAGGCGTCCGCCCTCACCGTCGGGCACGACCACCTCGGTGTCACCGGAGAGACGGGGCGACGAGGCGGCCCAGCTGAGGTCGACGCCTCCCGCGTCCGCGGCGACCGTGGAGGTCCGGGCGGCCACGGCCACGGCCGTCGACGACCGGACGGTGGCCGTGTAGACGCCGTCCTCGAGCCCGTCGATCGGGACGTCGGTGACGCGCCCGCCTTCGACCCGGGTCTCGAACGAGGTGCCGGTGCCGTCGTCGGTGGCCAACGAGACGCTCAGCTGCGAGGGACCCTGGCCCGGGACGAGGACGCGCAGCACCGACTGGAGGTCGGAGGACGACGGGTCGGCGAGTGCTCCCTCGAGGTTGGCGGAGTCGCGGACGACGATCCCCGTGACGACCGACTCGCGAGACGGCGCGGCCGAGCCGGTCACGATGTCCACCCCACCCGGTTCGAGGGTGCGGACGACGCTCTGCTGGAGCGTGGCGACGATCTGCCCGCCGCGACTCGACACGTGGACGGCCGGCGAGACGAGTCCGGTCGCGAAGCCCGAGAGCGGAACCACCTTCTGGCTGCGGGGCGCGACGACGATCCCGTCGATTCCGGGGCCCTGCACCTCGCCGGTCTCGGAACGGATGTCGAGGTCGACGGTGGCGTTGACGTCGCTGGGGTTGACGAGGCTGATGAGCGACACGCGTCCCGTCTCGGTCGAGCCGCCGATCAGCCAGGTCGAGCTGGTGGGCTCGGTGCAGGGTGCCGAGGCGAAGCCGCGCAGGTCGCCCTCGTCGACCGACTGGCTCTGGGCGGCCGCGACGAGGGGCACGTCGGCGCCCTCGACGGGTGCCGTGACCACGGACGGTCGCGAGTCGCTGCCGTCGGCACCGGCGAGCTCGTCGACGTCGACGTCGCCCTCGCTCGATTCCCGGGCCACGGCCGCTCGACCCACCGAACTCGCGGTCGTGGCCTGCTGCCCCTCGGCGTCCGAGAGCTGCAACAGGGCACCGGTGCAGACCCGCTGCTGGTCGACCGGCACGGGCGTCACGAGCTGCCCCGCCGGCACCGTCTCGAAGGAGGGGAGGCGGACGACCGTGGCACCGCCGACGACCGCGGCGGCGACGGCCAGACCGACGACGCCGACCGCGACGCGTCCCGTCGTGGAGAAGACCGATCGCTTATTCATCTCGCTCCTCGTCGAAGGTCGTGGCGGGCTGCTCGGCCTCGGGCGTCCCGGCCCGGGATCGACGTCGTCGCGGCGACGTCGGGATGGCGAGCAACAGGGCGGAACCGAAGACGAGTCCCCAGCTGATCAGGACGATCGGTCGCAGCGGTCCCGCAGCTGGACGCGCCTCGCGCTCGTCCTGCGCCTCCACGTAACGCCAGAGGAGGCCGTTGGACGTGTCACCCACCGGCAGGAAGTCGGCGTCGGCGTCGAGCGCCTCGCCCGCACGCTGGCCGAGTCGGTCGGCGTCGCCGTCGTCGTCGGTGGCCGTCAGCAACACGAACCCGACGCCCAGTCGACGCAGGTCGTCGGTCGGGTCGAAACCGCTGCGGCTGACGAGGTTGCCGGCCAGGACGGTGAGGTCCTCGTTGACCGAGGTGAGGCGTGGGGCGGTCGAGTCGAGCGTCGACTGGTCGTCGAGCGTCGCTCCTTGACCGTGCTCGAGGGACACGGCGAGCGAGCCGTCCGACTGGGGCGTGAGGACCAGCGTCCCGACGTCGGGTGTCGCCTCGGCCTCGGCGGTGACGTAGGCCGACAGGATGCGCCCCGAGCTCGGACGGACGTCGGCCACGGGGCCGAACGACGCGATCACGGTGGGGGCCGCTGCGGCGACCGCCAGCACGGCGACCAGGGTGCCGACCGGCGGGGCGACGCGGGGCAGTCGGTCGAGGGTCACGGCCGCGGCGCCGACGAGCCCCAACAGGTAGAGGCTCAGTCCGCTGCCGGCCCAGATCGTGGTCGTGTCGCTGCCGACGCCCGTGACGGACACGTGGGTCGCGGCGACGGCCGTCAGGTAGCCGAGCAGGGCGAGCGACAGGGCGGGGACCGCGCGGCGCTGCGAGCCGACGAACGGCGAGGCAACGGCGAGCAGCGCCAGCGGGGCGATCGCGACGGCGACCAGGACGGCGAGCGTGGCGGACGAGAAACCCGTCCCGGCGATCAGTGCCGTCCAGCCGTTGAGGCCCGTCTCGGGGGACGTGAGCAGCAGCTGCAGCGGTGAGGCCGGGTCCGACCTCGTGGGGACCCCGGGGTCGGCGAACACGGCCCACCAGGTGCCCCGCTGCAGCTGGGCGACGACGAGGGGGGCGAAGAGGGCGAGCGCGGGCAGCGGCACCGCGACGAGGCGATGGGTGCCGCGGGGGCGGCTGACGATCGACCCGAGCCAACCGACGAGGAGGGCCGGCACGAGCGAGGGAGCGGCCGCCGCGACGACGGCGAACAGCAAGGAGGCGGTGGCCCCGGCCGTCCACGACCTCGCGGCCCCGATCATGGCCCAGACGAGGAACGGCAGCGCCACGTGCGCGAGGACGGCACCGAGGTGACCGGACTGCAGACCCGAGAGCAGCGGGGACGAGAGGGCGTAGAGCGCGGCGGCGACGGCCGGCACCCAGGTGCGGCGGGTCACGCGGCGGGTGGCGAACCACGCGCCCAGCGCGGAGAGCGGCAGGGCCACGAGGTAGACCCCGAGGACCGCGGTCGACGGCGACCAGGGCGTCAGGCTGCCGAGGACCGCGACGAGCGCGGCGAACGGGTCCGAGGGGCCGAGGAACCCGGTGCCGATCTCGCGCCAGCCGTAGCCCACCGACGACCAGAGCTGACCCACCGAGGTGCTGAGCGGCAGGAGTCCCCCACCCGTGACGGCCGGGTTGGCGAGCAGCGGCAGGAACGCCACCACACCGACGACGGCGGCGACCAGCACGACCCAGAGGCCGCCCGAGTGGACGAAGCTCGCCCGGGGGTCGGGTGCGTCCTCGACGCCGGCGACCTGTGCGTCACGCTCGGTGACCCGTCGTTCTCGGAGCATCGCGCGGGACGCGCGCAAGGGCTCCACCGAACTCCAGCCGACGCTCTTGGTCCGGGCGAGGGCCCGACGAGCCGATCGCACGTGCGAGCCGCCGAAGGCAGCACGGAACGCGGTGGCGAACTCGCCCACCACGGCCCCCGGGTTCTTGGTGAGCAGGTGCCAGACGCTGCGCACGACCGCCAGCGGCACCAGGCTGAGCCAGTGCAGCGGCAACAGGGCGGCCGCCGAGTAGACGAGGCGCCGGTGCAGTTGGGCGGCACGGTGCAGGCGCGCCCGGCGGGCGTGCCCGACGGGCCCGTGGCCGAACTCCTCCGGCGGTCCGGCACTGTCGACCTTCGCGTCGGGCACGAGGACCACGCGGTGACCGGCGAGGCGGGCACGGATCGAGAAGTCGAGTGCGGCGTCGACGTGCGGCAGCGCGGGGTCGAAGCCGCCCAGGGCGGTCCAGACCGTGCGACGGACGAGCATGCCCCCCGCCGCGACGCCGAGCACGTCGTCCGTGACGTCGTGCTGGCCCTGGTCGAGTTCGTTCTCGACGCGGGCGAGCGAGGCGCCGTACCGGGTGACGGTCTCGCCGAACTCGGCGATGACACCGGGCTGGCCCCACTGCATCAGCTTGGGGCCCGCGACCGCGACGGAGGGCGACACCTCGACGGTCGTCATGAGGCGCTCGAGCGCCTCGGGCGCGGGTGCGTTGTCGTGCCCGAGCAGCCAGACCCACTCGTCGGGGTCCCCGTCGCCCGGGTCGGAGAGTCGCACGCCGTGCGCGGCGGCGGCGCCGAACGTCTTCGCGTCGGGAAGCGAGGCCAACTGGGCGGCGCCGCTCAGCGACAGCCGACCCGCGGCCGAGTCCTTGCCGCCCGTGTCGACCACCACCAATGCCTCGGGGGGCCGCGTCTGACGCGACAGTCCGTCGAGGGTTCGGTCGAGGTAGGTCGCTCCACCAGGGGCGACGAGGATCGCTGTGACTCTCGGCTGCATGACTCGTGCAGCCTAGGTCGCACCGGCGCGGGCACCGGCTCGGCGCGCCGACGCGACGGGCGAGACGTGACGACCCGCGCCTCCTGGTCCCCGCGACCTCGGGCCATCACGACGGAACGGCACCGACCCGGAGGGGTCGATGCCGTCGGAAGCCGAGGAGGCGCGGGTCAGGCCCGCTTGCGGAGCTTGCGACGCTCGCGCTCGGACAGCCCGCCCCAGATGCCGAAGCGCTCGTCGTTCTGCAGGGCGTACTCGAGGCACTGGGCCCGGACGTCGCAGGAGGCGCAGATCTTCTTGGCGTCGCGCGTGGAGCCGCCCTTCTCGGGGAAGAACGCCTCGGGATCGGTCTGGGCGCAGAGCGAGTCCGCCTGCCAGGCCAGCTGGTTCTCGTCGTCGGCGACGATGGTGCGCGACGACGATCCGATGCCGGGGACGCCCAGCTGGATCGGGTCGACGTGCCAGTCGTCCGGGACGCCGGCGCGGTTCTCGTGGATGCCCACAGCGCATCTCCCCTCGTGTCGATCGCCCGTGAATGTACGCGACAAGGTAATTACACCGGTGTCATTACCCATCCGTCAAGTCGAGGGCCAATAAACCCTCCACCCCCCGATCAGGGGCAAGGGAGCCCCGGCGTGTCGGGGGACGTTTCGACGGGAACGGGTGATGTCGGGTACGTGGCGGACGGTCAACCGCGAGGCGCGGCCTGCCAGGCGCTGGTGACCATCTCGAGCAGCGTGTGCCGCATCTCCCAGTCGAGGTCGCGCGCCGCCAGGCTGCCGTCGGCGACGATGCGGTCGGGGTCGCCGGGACGACGCGGGGCGATCTCGGGCGTGAAGTCGATGCCGGTGCCCTCGCGCATCGCGGTCATGATCTCGGCGACCGAGACGCCGCCGCCCGAACCGAGGTTGTAGGCCGGCTCGACCGGCTCGCCCGCGTCCAGTCGGCGGGCCGCCGCGACGTGCGAGACCGCCAGGTCGGCGACGTGGACGTAGTCGCGGACGCACGTCCCGTCGGGGGTGTCGTAGTCGTCGCCGTTGATGCGCGGGACGCGGCCCTCGGCGAGCGCGGCGAAGACGAGCGGGAAGAGGTTGTGCGGGCTGGCGTCCCAGAGGTCGGGCCGACCCGAACCCACGA
This sequence comes from Frigoribacterium sp. CFBP 13605, assembly GCF_014839405.1. Taxonomy (NCBI): domain Bacteria; kingdom Bacillati; phylum Actinomycetota; class Actinomycetes; order Micrococcales; family Microbacteriaceae; genus Frigoribacterium; species Frigoribacterium sp. CFBP 13605. The sequence continues at coordinate 76,875 of NZ_JACYNS010000002.1, forward strand.
CGTTGAAGTAGCGCAGGCTGGTGTGGCGCAGGCCCTCGGCCACCCCCTGGTCGCGCAGCAGCCACTCGCCGATCAGCTTGCTCTCTCCGTAGGGCGACGCGGGTGCCTTGGGCGTGTCCTCGGTGACGAGTTCGGTCGGCGGCGTGCCGTAGACGGCCGCGCTGGACGAGAACACGATCCGGTCGACGCCCCGGCTCGACATGGCCTCGAGGAGGCGGGCGGTCCCCGTGACGTTCTGGTCGTAGGTGTGCAACGGCCGCTGGACCGAGACCCCGGCGTACTTGTAGCCCGCGACGTGGACGACGCCGGTCACGCCGTGCCGGTCGATGGTCTGCTCGATCAGCTCGCGGTCGAGGAGGGAACCCCGGACGAACGGGACGTCGGCGGGCACGAAGGCCTCGAGGCCGGACGAGAGGTCGTCCAGGACGACCGCGTCGATGCCCGCCCCCGTGAGCTCGCGGACGACGTGAGAACCGATGTACCCGGCACCGCCGGTGACCAACCATGACATGGGGCCAACCTATCGGGTGCCCGACGGGTCACGGGTGCCAGCACGAGCGCCGGGTGGGGCGCGCGGAGCCGGACGTCACGCGGAGCGGACGGCTCCACCCGGCCGCTCGGCCCGGCTCAGGCCGGCGTCGCCACGTAGGCGGTGCCGCCGCCGGTCATCGCGAGTCGGACCTCGTCGGGGGTGACGAACGCGGACTCGCCACGACCGAGCCGGATGGTGCCGTCCTGACCCTTGACGTGGACCTCTCCGGCGGTGACCAGGACGATGCTCGGACCGCCGATCTCGACGACGGCGCCCGGGCCCTCGGCGTCGACCCGCAGCATGGCGAATCCCGTGCCGGGAGGCGCGAAGCGCTCGACCCCCCGGGCGACCGTGGTCGGGTCGAGACGGGGGACGGGCAGTGGTTCGAAGTCGAGCACCTTCAGCAGTTCGGGGACGTCCACGTGCTTGGGAGTCAAGCCGCCGCGCAGCACGTTGTCGGAGGGCGCCATGAGCTCGACGCCGAAGCCGCCCAGGTAGGCGTGCACGTTGCCGGCGGGCAGGAACAGCGCCTCCCCGGCACGCAGCGTGACCCGGTTGAGCAACAGCGAGACGACCACGCCGGGGTCGCCGGGGTAGCGCTCGGCCAGGTCGACGACCGTGGCGATGCCCGCGCCGTCCGCCCGGTGGGCGGCGGCGAGTTCGCTCACCGCCGCGATGGCCGCGGACGACTCGTCGTCGCCCTGGAAGAGGAAGGCCAGGGTCGACCGCAGGGACTCGCCCAGGTGTCGGCGGAGCAGGTCGAGGCGCCCCGAGCCGTCGTCGAGGAGGTCGAGGTCGGCCAGGGTCCGGGCCGGCTCGCGGAACCCGCAGAGGGCGTCGAAGGTGTCGCTCAACGCCACGATGATCTCGGGCTTGGCCGAGGAGTCCTTGTAGTTGCGCTCGGGGGCGTCGAGCGGGATGCCCGCGGCGTCCTCGCGCGCGAAGCCCTCGCGGGCCTGCTCGGGGGTGGGGTGCGCCTGGATGGACAGCGGGCCGTCGGCCGCGAGCAACTTCAGCAGGAACGGCAGGTGGTCCCGGTCGCGGCCGAGCGCCCTGCCCGGCTCGGCGGCGAACCAGTCGGCGAGGGTGTCGGCACCACCCACGACCGCCGGGGCGACGACGACGCTCGGCGAACCCGGGTGCGCACCGAGCCACAGCTCGGCCTCGGGGCGGCCGCTCGGTCGACGACCGAGCAGGTCGGCGATGGCCGTCGTGGAGCCCCAGGCGTAGTCGCGGGGCGTGTTGGTGATGGCGAGGAACATGGCTTTACCTGCTTGTCGGAGGTCGTGCTTGGTCGCCCCCTACAAAGCGGTGAGGTCGACGACGCCGGGGCGTTGATCAAAGCTACCAACCCCTTGGCGGCGGCTGGGGCGCTGCCTAGGCTCCTGTCGTCCCGACACGAAGCAATGGAGCACGGATGTCATCAGCGACCCTCACCTCGTTCACCTCCCTCGTCAGCGACTTCTACGGTTACGAGGACCTCCTCTCGGACCGCGAGAAGGGCGTGCTGGCCGACCTGCGGCACTACCTCGAGACCGAGGTCAAGCCCGGGGTGAACCGCCACTGGGCCGACGCGACCTTCCCGCACGAGATCGTGAAGGGCCTCGCCGGCCTGGGCCTCTTCGGCATGCCGTGGGAGGAGACGCGCCCGTTCGAGAACTCCGCCGTCTTCCGCGGCTGGGTCGCGCTCGAGCTCGCGCGCGTGGACGCGTCCGTCGCGACCTTCGTCGGCGTGCAGAACGGACTCGCGATGGGCTCGATCGGCGTCGGCGGCTCGCCCGAACAGCGTGCCGAGTGGCTGCCCCGCATGGCGAGCGGTGACCTGGTGGGCGCCTTCGGACTGACCGAACCGCTGTCGGGGTCCGACTCGGCCCAGGGACTCCGCACGATCGCCACCCGCGACGGCGACGACTGGGTGCTGAACGGCTCCAAGCGCTGGATCGGCAACGCCACGTTCAGCGACATCACGATCATCTGGGCCAAGAGCGCCGAGGACGGCCAGGTCAAGGGCTTCATCGTCCCGACCGACACCGCCGGCTACACGGCGACCAAGATCGAGGACAAGCAGAGTCTCCGCATCGTCCAGAACGCCGACATCACCCTCGAGGACGTGCGCGTGCCCGAGAGCCACCGACTGCAGCAGGCCGATTCGTTCCGCAGCACGGCGGCCGTGCTGCGCCTGACGCGGGCCGAGGTCGCCTGGGCGGCCGTGGGCAACTCGATCGGCGCCTACGAGGCCGCCCTGGCGTACGCCAACGAGCGCGTGCAGTTCGGCAAGCCCATCGCCAAGCACCAGCTGATCCAGGACCTGCTGGTGAAGTGCATCGGCAACATCACCGCCTCGATCGGCATGGTGGTGCGGTGCTCGCAGATGCTCGACGAGGGCACCCAGCGCGACGAGCACGCCTCGCTCGCCAAGGCGTTCACCACGGCCCGCATGCGCGAGACGGTGGGGTACGCCCGCGAGGTCATGGGCGGCAACGGCATCGTGCTCGAGTACGACGTGGCCCGGTTCTTCGCCGACGCCGAGGCGCTGTACAGCTACGAGGGCACCCGCGAGATGAACACCCTCATCGTGGGCCGCAGCATCACGGGCCAGGCGGCGTTCGTCTGATCCGGGAGGGGCGGCCCCCGGTCGCTCCTCCGCGCCTCCCCCGTCGTCTAGCCTGGTGCCCATGACCACGACGTTGCCCGCGCGGCCCGCCCGGACGGCGCCGACGCGCGGAGCCACGACGTTCGCGACGCTGGCGTTCCTCGTGTTGTTCGGTGGCGACGTCCTCCGCAACGGCACCGGCTGGTGGGGCTGGGGGGCGGCCTGCGTGGCGATGGTCGTCGCCGCCGTCGTCCTCGTCGTGCGGCATCCGCCCCGGGTACGGACCCTCCCGCGCCTCCTCGTGCTCTTCCTGCTCTTCGCCGTCGTCTCGATCGCGTGGTCGCAGTACCCCGCCGGCTCGGCGATCGGCATCGTCCTCACGCTGATGACGACCGTGGGCGCCCTGGCGGTCACCGTCGTCGCCTCGTGGCCGACCATCGTGACCGCCCTCGGACGGGCCTTGCGCATCCACGTCGTGGCCTCCCTGCTCTTCGAGGTCGTCGTCGGACTCGTCGTCCGCCAGCCGGTCTGCCCGGTGTACCTGGACTGCACGGGTCGGCCGGCGGCGTGGTTCTGGTCGCGCGACGTGCTCTTCGAAGGCGGTCGCATCCAGGGGCTGCAGGGCAACAGCAACATCCTCGCGATCATCGCCCTGCTCGCCCTGATCGTCACGGCGGTCCAGGCGGCGGACCGGTCCATCGGTCGCGGCACGGCGGTCGTCGGTCTCGTCACCTCGCTGCTGGCGCTCGCCCTGACCCGGTCGGCGACCGTCGCGGTGGTCGCGGTCGCCGTCGGCCTCGTGTCGCTGCTGGTGGTGGCGACCCGACGCCGCGAGCCCGGCCGCCGGGGTCCCGTCCTCGGCGTGGCGGCGCTCGTCGTGCTGGCGGCCGTCACGGTGGTCGTCCTCGCCCGAGGCCCGCTGCTCGCGCTGCTGGGGAAGAGCGGCGACCTGACGGGTCGCACCGACATCTGGTCGGCCGTCTACGACCTCGGCGTCCAGCACCCCGTCGTGGGCTGGGGTTGGGTCAGCTACTGGTTCCCGTTCGTCGAACCGTTCACCGACCTCGCCGAGCGCAACGGCGTGGTCTACCTGCAGGCGCACGACGCGTACCTCGACGTCTGGTTCCAGCTGGGCTGGATCGGCCTCGCGTTGTTCGGGCTCACGATCGTCGGCGTCGTCCTGAGATCGTGGTGGTGGGCCGTCGACCGCCGCATGCTCTCGCGCGGGGTCGCGGCGCCGTGGTCGGCCCTCGACCTGTTGCCCTTGCTGCTCGTGACGGCCCTGCTCGTCCACGGGTTGACCGAGTCCCGGCTGATCGTCGAGTGGGGCTGGGCCACGTTCGTGGTCGTCGTGCTCGTGACGCGCCGCGACCCCTTCGGCTGGACGGGCCACGACCGGTGACGTCCGGCCACGGCCACGGGTTCGACCGCAGCCGCGATCCCCTGCGCCGGTACCTCTCGGCCTGGATCGGCTTCTCGGCCGGCGGGCACTTCTCGCAGGCACTCTCGGTCGCCATCGTGCTCTTCGCGTTCTCGACCCAGTCGGTCCGCGCCCTGATGGGGTGGCCGGGCTCGCTCGCCGTCCTGGGCACCCTCGTGGTGCTCGCGACCCTCTCCCTGGTCGGTGGCCGACACCACATCGAGTGGCACGGCATCCTGCCGGTGTCGCTCATCGCCCTGTTCGGCTTCATGGCCCTCAGCGTCTTCTGGAGCGAGTACACCTGGGTCACCGTCGGCGGTGTGGCCTACGCGGTCGGGTTCGGCGCCCTCGGGCTGTACCTGGCCCTGGGCCGCGACCTGGTCCAGGTGGTGCGGGCCTTCGGGGACGCGCTCCGCATCCTGCTCGTCGTGTCGCTGTCGCTCGAGGTGCTGAGCGGGCTGCTGATCGACCAACCGATCGCGTTCCTCGGAATCCAGGGCAACCTCGCCGCGGGCGGTCCGATCCAGGGCATCTCGGGCACCCGCAACTACCTGGGCTTCCTGGCGACGCTCGCGGTCATCACGTTCGCCGTCGAGTTCCTCACCCGGTCGGTCCCTCGGCGGCAGGCCGTCGCCTCGGGCGTGCTCGCCCTCACGGCGCTCGGTTTCGCCCGCTCCCCCGCGACGGCGATCGCGGTCATCGTCCTGATCGTGGCGGGAGTGGCGCTCGACGCGCTGCGCCGAGCTCCCGAGTCGAGACGGTCGCTCATGCAATCGGTCTTCGCGGTGATCGTGGTGCTGGGTGGTGGACTGGCCTACGCGGGTCGCTCGCGCCTCCTGGACGCGGTGGACGCGACCAACGACCTGTCGGTGCGGTCGCTGCTCTGGGCGCGCATCCGCGAACTGGCCGCGGTTCACGACATCGTCGGGTGGGGCTTCGTCGGGCAGTGGCCGACCGGGATCTTCCCGTACTCGACGATCATCGCGCCGAGCGGCCGACCGCACGAGACGGGGCTCAACGCGTTCTTCGACATCTGGCTGCAACTGGGCCTGGTCGGCGGGTTGCTCCTCGTCGTGGCCGGCACCCTGGCGTTCGTGCGCAGCTGGATCACGGCGTCGGGTCACCCGATCGTGGCGTACGTCTGGCCGGCGCTCGTCCTGGTGCTGATCGGGGTCACCGCCGTCGCCGAGAGCTTCGTGTTGTTCGAGGGAACCCTGATGACCTTCGTCGCCATCGCGACGATCGCCGCCCGCAAGCGGTCGTGGCGGTCACGGCTGCCGCAGGCGAACCGCCGCTAGGAGGCGCGGCTCGGTCGGGTGCCGTCGCAGACGTCGGTCGCCGGTCGCGACCCGGCGCGCCGCTTCAGTCCTCGACGACCCAGCGCGGCCCGGGGCGGTTGCCGAGCAGGGTCTGCAGGCGGCGTCGGAAGCCCCACTGCGTGACGCGCAGCATGGCCTCGACGACGATGGCCTGGCTCATCTTGGACTCGCCGAGCTCGCGTTCGCGGAACTCGATGGGCACCTCGACGACGCGCCCCCCGCCGTCGAGGACGCGGAGGGTCATGTCGACCTGGAAGCAGTACCCCTTCGAGTCGATGCCCGTGAGGTCCATCGCTTGCAGCGCCTCACGGGTGTAGGCCCGGAACCCCGCCGTGACGTCCTTGAGCTGCAGTCCGAGGGCGAGGCGGGCGTACAGGTTGCCGCCCCGGCTCAGGACCTGGCGCGAGACCGGCCAGTTGATGACCGAGCCGCCGGGAACCCACCGCGAGCCGATCGCGAGGCTCGGCGTGCCGGGGCCGGACGCGCTGACCAGGGCGATCATCTCGGGCAGCTTCTCGGGCGGGTGCGAGCCGTCGGCATCCATCTCGACGACGACGTCGTAGCCCCGCTCGAGGCCCCAGCCGAAGCCCATGACGTAAGCGGAACCGAGCCCGAGCTTGCCCGTGCGGTGCATCACGTGGATGCGGGGATCGGTGGCGGCCATCGTCTCGGCCAACTCACCGGTGCCGTCGGGGCTGCCGTCGTCGACCACGAGCACGTCGATCTCGGGGGCCGCGGCGAACAGGCGCCCCAGGATGAGCGGGAGGTTCTCGACCTCGTCGTAGGTGGGGAGGACGACGAGGGCGCCGGCGCCGGTGTGCGCGGAGGAGGTCATGCGATCGGGTGGCTTTCGGTACGGGGGCGGCAGGGTGCGTCCATCATTCCACGGCTGCGCCAGGGCCTCATCCGCGCTCGTCGAGCGTCGAGCAGTCGGCTGCCACGAACCAGCCGGTCGGGGCGATCGGCACGAGGGCCTTGCCGTCGTCGAGCACGACGTCCCCGCTGCGGCACTGGTCGACGACCTGGTCGTAGTTCGACTGCCACGGGCCGTAGTCGCTGCGGAGCACGTGGTCGAGCTGTGGGTGCCACAGGACGGCCCCGGCGAAGGCGGCGAGGAGGACGGCGCCCGCGACCGTCGTCACGGCGCGGCGCCGCGCGAGGAACGCGTCCGCGGCGAGGGCGACGGCGGTCAGGAGCAGCATCGACGGCACGAGCGCGTACCTCAGGTAGCCGGACGTCGCCAGCCAGCCCGGGCCGTTCAGACCGTATTCGGTGAGCCCGCTCGCGTTCGCGACGATGCCGGCGGCCCAGAGGAGCGGTGCGTAGACGACGAGACCCAGGACCAGCCAGAGACGTCGACGCCGCCCCGCCACGGCGGCCCAGCCGGCGCAGAGGACGATGCCCGCCAGCACGAGTACCGCGATGCCCCAGGACGTCTCGACGAGCAGGTCGGAGGCCGTTCCGGATGACGCGACGAAGGTCGACATGACCGGCTGAGCCAGGAAGCTGAGGACGAGGTCGGTCAGATCGGGTGCGGGGTAGGTCGACGCTGGACGGGGGAAGGCCCACGAGGTCCACAGCTGCACGGCCACCCCCACGAGCAGGGCACCGGACACCGGCCACGAGCGTCGGTGCCGGACGGTGACGAGGACCAGGGGAACCAGCAGGACCGACTGGACCTCGGTGAGCGCGCAGACGAGGACGACGCCCGCCTGCAGGCCGCTGCCCCACCAGGTGCGCGGCACGTGCAGCACCGCCCAGAACAAGAGCCAGAGCAGGTACCAGTGCAGGTTGGCCAGGTTGCCGGACACCTCGATCGGGGCGATCGGGGCGAGCACGGTCACGGCGGCGATCGCCACCCGGGCGGCCGAGGACATGACGTACTGACGACTGAGGACGAAGACGAGCGCGGTCACGAGGCCGACCACCGCGCAGCAGACCGCAGCGATCACGTGGGCCACGTCCCCGAGATCGCCCACGAGAACCGCCAGGTCGGTCGCCAGGCGCGCGCCGAGGTGCTGATAGCCGGCGTAGGGGGTCACGAGGGACTCCCAGGGGCCGAGGTCGAGCCGCTGCGAGAGGAAGATCGGGCCGTCCTCCGCCCAGAGGGTCGACCTCGCCGCCTCGGGGAGGCGCCACCACGACACCAGGGCCGCCACGACACCCAGCGCGGCAGCCGTGCCGACGTCGAGGACGAGGCGGGGCGCTCGTCGCGCGTCGGCGGCATCGTCGTCGACGAAGTCCGCCGACCGGTCGGTCGTGGTGTTCGGAAGCGCTCGGGTCACCGGACGATTCTCCTGCATCCCCGTCCGGGCGCGCTCCCCCGGCGCGCCGGATGCCGGCCGGGTCGACTGTTAGCATCACTGCATGGTCTCGTTGGAGAAGACGCTCATCGTCATGCCCGCCTTCAACGAAGAGGCCGCGGTCGGAGACGTCGTCCGAGAGGTGTTCGGCGCCCTGCCCGGCATCAGCGTGCTCGTCGTGAACGACGGATCGCGGGATCGCACCGTCGAGGTGGCCCGTGCCGCGGGCGCCACCGTCCTCGATCTGCCCTTCAACCTCGGTGTCGGCGGGGCCATGCGTGCCGGGTTCAAGTTCGCGCGGGCCAACGGCTTCGAGAACGTCGTGCAGGTGGACTCGGACGGGCAGCACGATCCGGCAGGGGTCCCGCTGCTGCTGAAGGCCCTGGAGTCCCACGACGTCGCCATCGGCGCCCGGTTCGCGGGCGAGGGCGACTACGAGGCGCGCGGGCCGCGCCGCTGGGCGATGGTCGTGCTCGCCACGGTCGTGAGCCGCATCGCCCACACGCCCTTGACCGACACCACCTCCGGATTCCGGGGGGCCGGCCCGCGGGCCGTCGAGATCTTCGCCGAGCACTACCCTGCCGAGTACCTCGGTGACACCGTCGAATCACTCGTGCTCGCCGCCCGGGCCGGCTGCCGCCTCACCCAGGTGCCGGTGTCCATGCGGGTCCGGGCCGGCGGCATCCCGTCACACGATCCCGCCAAAGCCGCCGTGTACCTCGGACGAGCGTGCCTCGCCCTCGTCATCGCGCTGTGGCGGCCGCCCCTGTCCCTGCGCAGCGACGCGGGGGTCGCCGCGTGAGCGTCACGACCTACGTGTTCGGCATCGTCTCGGCCCTCTTGGTGCTCGTCGTCGTCTTCGAGTTGTTGCGTCGCCGCCGCGTCCGCGAGCGCCACGCCCTGTGGTGGATGGTCGCGGGCACCCTCGCGCTGCTCATCGCCGTCTTCCCGCACGTCCTGACGGGCCTGGCCGGACTGCTCGGCATCGCCGTGCCCACGAACCTCGGGTTCTTCGTCTGCGTGGTCGTCCTCTTCCTCGTCTCGGTGCAACACAGCGCCGAGCTGACCATCCTCGAAGAGAAGTCGCGCACCCTGGCCGAACACGTGGCCCTCCTCGACGAGCGCGTCTCCCGTCTCGACCGCGCTGCGGACAGGAAGGCCTCGGCGGACGACGTGGGTGCCACCGGCCGTGGCGTGACGACGTCGCACCCCGAGGGCGATGCCACCGGGCACGAACCCGACGAGGGCCTGCGGACCGACGAGCCCACCGACCGGGCCGGCCGCTCATGACCGCGTCGCCCCGCGTCACGGTGGTGACGCTCGCCTATGGTGACGAGGCCGTGCTGGACCGAGCCGTCCGTTCGGTGCTCGACTCGACCGGCGTCGACGTCGACCTCGTGTTGGTCGACAACGGGTGCACGAGCGACGCCGTCCGCGACCTGCCCGATGATCCACGGCTGCGGATCGTGACCCCCCGCGAGAACCTCGGCTTCGCAGGCGGTGTCAACCACGGTGCCCGCTTCGCGGAGGGCGAGTTCCTGGCCCTGGTCAACTCGGACGCCGAGGTCGCACCGGACGCCCTCGCCAAGCTCGTGGCGGTGGCCTCCCGCCCCGGCGTGGGCATCGCGACGGGCAGCATCCGGCTGGCATCCGATCCCGGACGCATGAACTCGGCAGGCAACCCCGTCCACGTCGTCGGTCTCAGCTGGGCCGGCGGCATGAACGAACCGGCGAGTGACCACGCCGCCCAGACCCTCGTGGCCTCCGCCTCCGGTGCAGGCCTCGTCCTGCGTCGCGACCTCTGGACGCGCCTGGAGGGATTCGCCGACGAGTACTTCGCCTATCACGAGGACGTCGATCTCAGCTGGCGCACCTGGCAGGCGGGACTGACCGTCGTCTACGTCCCTGACGCCGTGGTGATCCACCACTACGAGTTCAGCCGGAACCCCCTCAAGATGTTCCTGCTCGAGAAGAACCGACAGATCTTCCTGCGGACCGCCTACGGTCGACGCCTGCGCGTCGTGACCTGGCTGCCCGTCACCGCCCTCGGACTCGTCATGACCCTGGTGGCCCGGAGCCAGGGGTGGGCTGCCGAGAAGAAGCGGGCCGATGCCTGGGTCCGTGACAACGCCGCGTGGATACGACAACGACGTCGGTGGGTGCAGAGCCGGAGGGTCGTGTCCGATCGAGACCTGGCCCCGCTGCTCTCGGCCACCCTGGACCAGCAGGTGTTCCCGCTCCCCGCCGGCGCCGGCCTCCTGCAGGCGTCGATGCGCCTCTACTGGAGGGTTGCGCGCTCGCTGCTCTGATCCACGTCCGGTGACGACGCCGACGGGCGACGGCCGACCGACAACAGGACGACGACCACGAGGTTGACCGTCGAGCCGACCAAGAAGCCGATGCTGCCGGACGACACTCCCGCTGTCGGGCCCGACGCGACCATCACCGTGACGCCCGCGACGAACCCGGCCACCGAGCTGAGGGCCACCTCGCGGGACCGACCGGCGGCGAGCATGAGGGCCGCCGGGATGAGCGCGACGGTGAAGACGTAGACACCCAGCATCAGGAATCGCAACAGGGGTACCGCCGCGTCGCCCTCGGTCGGGTAGAACAGCGGCAGGTACCACGGAGCGAGCAGGACCATCGCTCCGAACAGGAGAGCCGACCCCCCCGCGAATGCCAGGAACAACGACAACGGTCCACGGTGGCGCAGCGACGAACTCGTCGCCCGGTGGGCGAACGCGGGGATCACGATCTGACTGACGGCCTGGCCGAGCATGGACGCGGGAGTGGCCAGCGTGAAGGCTGCTGCGAAGAACCCGGCCGCGTCGCCCGGAGCCCAGACCTGGGCCGAGATCATGGCCAGTTGGAGCAGGCCGTTGGTCGTCAACCCGGCCACCACGTTCCATCGGGCGAAACCGAGGACGGGCGAGACCTCGAGCTCGGGTCCCGCCAGACGGTTGCCACGGGGCAGGCAGGCGACGGCGAAGACGAGGTAGCCGACGGTCAGGGGGACGAGCACCCAGGTCCCCTGACCGGTGAGGCAGACCACGATCAACAAGCCGAGCGCGCCTGCGGCCGAGACGGAGTCCCAGAGCGCGACACGGGCGGCGCCGTGACGCCCCAGCCGACCGCCGCGGGCGTAGGCGTAGAGCCCGTAGCCGACGACGAGCCCGGCGGCGGACACGGCCACGAGAGGAGAGTTGCCGAGAGCCATGGCGACGGGCACGGTGGCCACGCCCAGGAGCAACGACGAGGCGAGCATGGTCCGTCCGAGGACACGGACGAGGGCGGCATCGGAGACGCGGCGGTGCAGGGCGAGGGCGAGGAAGCGCGAGGCGGTGTTCCCGGCCGCCGTCGGCCAGAGCAGGGCGACGAAGATCGACAGGGACAAGAGGGTCGAGGCGTGCCCGAGTGCTTCCGTGCCGAAGGTACGTCCGATCAAGACCGTGTAGATGAGACGGCTGACGCCCTGGGCGCCGATCCCGACGGTCGAGAGAAGGGCCGCCGAGGCCATCGCACCGTTCTTCCGCTCCACCGTCGTCGCGGTCGCGCCCTTCACACTCATGGCGTCAGCCTACGGTCAGCCAGATCGAGGTAGCGCCCACCATCGATATCATCGTCGGGGCCGCCCGTGCAGTTCACGCCCTCGGGGTGCCTGCCGATCCCGCGATCTGAGGACCACATGAACGTCGACACCCGCACCGCCTCACAGCCCTCCCGTTCGAAGGGCAGGTCCCGGCGCCCCCTCACCACCTTCCTGCTCTCCTTCGTGGCGTTCTGCCTGCTCGGCGGTACCTGGGCCATGGCCAACCCCCTGATGTCGCTCCCCGACGAGCCGGCGCACACCATCCACGCCGCAGCCGTCGTTCGGGGTGAATGGTCCGGCACGCCCACCGGCAAGGGTGGATGGACAGACGTCGAAGTCCCCGAGTACATCGCGATAGCCCACGACCTGCCGTGCTTCGCCTTCCGCAACGCCGAGTCGGCCCAGTGCCAGATGCTCGTCCCGGACTCCGAGGTCGAGACCACCGTGACGACCTCGGCGGGTTCCTACGACCCCGCTTACTACGCCGTCGTGGGCCTCCCGTCTCTCGTCCTCGACGGGAAGGCCTCCTACTACGGCATGAGGGGCGTGAGCGTGATGCTCGTCTCCGCGTTCCTGGCCCTCGCCGTCGTCGCCCTGTCACAGCTCAGGCGACGGGGGTTCGCCCTCCTCGCCCTCGCCGTCGCGATCACCCCCAAGGTCCTCTTCCTGGCGAGCGGCATCAATCCCAACAGTCTCGAGATCGCCTCGGCCGTCATGCTGTTCTCCTGGCTGAGCCTGCTGGCCCAGAGATGGCGTGAGGACGGCGTCCCCCCGGTGCGCATCGCCATGGTCGCCGTCGCGGCCGTCGCCCTCGCGAACAGCCGCAGCATCGGCCCGCTCTACGTCCTGATCATCGTCCTGGCGACCCTGTTCGACCTCGAACTCGTCAAGCGCCTCCTCCGATCCCGCGCCTTCTGGGTCGGCGTCGTCGCGATCGGCGTCGGGACCGCCTTCAGCCTCGCCTGGACGGTCCTCTCGGCGAGCCTCAGCGTGTCCACCGAGAGCGCGGGCACAGGCACGGGCTTCGGTCTCGCCTTCCGGACCATGGCCTTCCTGACGTTCGAGAACCTGACCGGCTACGTCGGCATCTTCGGTTGGCAAGAGGTCCCCGCACCCTTCACCACCGTGGCCATCTGGGGCGGGCTGATGTTCGCCTTGGCCGTCGCCGGGCTGTTCCTCGGCCGGGGCCGTCCGCGTCGCACCGTCCTGCTGCTCATCCTGGCGTTCCTGTTCATCCCGCCGCTCATGCAGGGCTACGCAGCGGCCGACTACGGCTACATCTGGCAGGCACGCTACCTGCTGGCGATCGTCTGCCCTCTCGTCATCGCCGGAGGCATCGCCCTCGACGACGCCTTCCCGACTGCGTTCACCCTGCCTGGTGCCCGCCGCCTCGCGGGCTTCGTCCTGGTCATCCTCGCCATCATGCAGTTCCACACCTACGTCTGGAATCTCCAGCGCTACGTGCTGGGAATGCCCGATGGCTGGTCGCGCATGTTCACCGATCCCGAGTGGTTGCCACCGGGCGGGTGGTACATCTGGGCTGCGGTCCTGCTCGTGACCCTCGTAGGCGGTGCCGTGCTCCTCGGCCGGGCGGCGTTCTCGCGGACGGACGACGTGCCAGCGACCGATGCCCCGTCGCTCGGAGCCTCGGATCGTGCCGACACGCGGCTGGAGGAACCCGCCGTCCATGATCGCGCCTCCTCGGTGGGGCCCCCCTCCGCCTGACGCCGCGAGGCGATCCACCCCGGCCGGGTGGAAGCACGAACGGGTGGCAGCCTCGTCGGCTGCCACCCGTTCGTGGTCTCGCCCCAGGGGGCCTCAGACGGTCAGGGAACGGTCACCGTCCGGCAGCCGAGGTTCAGCTGCCCGACGCCCGACGAGTCCTTGGCGGTGCCGCACACGGTCCGGGAACCGGGAGCGGCGGGGACGACCGCCCCGAAGCCGTGCAACGGACCCGAGGTCGGGTACGACCGCGCGACGTCGGGACGGCTCTGGTCGGCGACGACCGTGGCGCCGGCGGCACCGTCCACGGTGAACGCGACGGGCAACGGCGCAGCCGTGTCGGGATCGACCACCCAACCGTTCACCCGGACCCCTCCGGTCGTCCCGACGGCCGACTCGAAGTTGCCGACCGGCAGCGCGCCGCCGACCACGACGGTCCGGCATCCCAACGTCGTGTTGCTCGTGCCCGCGCCCTGGTTGATGGCGTAGACGCAGACCGAGTGGGACCCGGCCGACGCCGTCACGGTCGAGCTGAAACCGTGCGCTGCTCCGTAGGCGGGGTAGTTCCGGGCGATGTCCGGGCGAGCGTTCGACGCGGTCGTGACGCGTCCGACGCCGTCGACGTACACGTGGACGGGGATCGACGCAGTGGTGTCACCGTCGAGGGCCCATCCGGCGACCGTGATGGCGTTCGCCGAGGTCGAGACGACGTCGAGCGCTCCCACCGGTGTCGAGCCGACCGCCGTGACCGTCTTGCAGCCGAGGTTCGAGTTGCCCCCCGCGCCCTGGTTGATGGCGAAGAAGCACACCGAGCGCGCGCCCGCCGAGGCGGGCAGATCAGCCGTGAAACCGTGTGCCGCCCCGTTCGCCGGGTACGCGCGCCCGATGTCGGGTCGTTGCCCGGAGGCGCGTAGGGGGTACCCGACGCCGTCGACGTAGGCGTGGACGGCGATGGAGGCGGTGCTCTCGGGGTCGAGGGCCCATCCGTTGACGCGGACTCCGCCAGGAGCGGCGACGACCGAGTCGACGGCACCGACCGGGGACGCCGACGCGATCGTGACGGTCCGGCAACCGAGGGTCGTGTTGCCGTTGCCGCGCAGGCCGATGGCGTAGACGCAGACCTCGTGGACGCCGGGGGACGCCGGGACGGTGCCCTGGAAGCCGTGGTTGTTGCCCTTGGACGGGTACGCAGCACCCACGTCGGGTCGCGACCGGTCCGCCGTCAAGGGGTACCCGGTCTTGTCGACGTACACGTGCACCCCGATGGGCGCGGGCAGGTCGCGGTCGAAGGCCCACCCGTTGACCGAGACGGACTCGAGACCGGTCGTCAGCGAGTCGAGCGCGCCCTGCGGACCGTTGCCGCCGGTCGTCGAGCCGAACCAGTCGGTGAAGTACACCCAGAAGTTGCGGTTGCCGTAGGCGGAGCACGAGTCGCCCGTCCCGTTGAGGTTCGCGAGCGCCGGGGCGTTGGGCGTGTAGGGCGTGTAGTAGTACAGGTTGGCGGTCGCCTGGTTCTTGATGAAGACGGACTTCGATCCGCAGGCGGCGTTGGGGTTGTAGAGCACGGTCCGATTGCCACCGGGCGCGTACTGCGTGAAGTAGTTGCTCGTCCCGGCCGGGTTGGCGTACCGCTTGAACTGCCACGACGCCTTGTAGAGCTGGTTGTAGACCCCGGCGAACGACGGATCGCAGCCACCGTTGGCACTGTCCGGGCAGGCGTACCCCATGGCACGCTCGAGCCGGGCATCGGACGGGGCCCTGGCGATCGAACCCGAGACCAGGCTCTGCTCCTTCTGCAGCGTCACCAGCAACACCTGCGGGTTGATGCCGCAGGCCTGGGCGACCTTGGCGATGATCCGCGAGACCGGCTCCTGGCTCGCCCCCTGATAGGCGTTGCACATCGCGTCGGCCGGACGCGACGCCGTGTCGAGGCGCTTCACGTTGAGGCAGTTCGAGTTCGAGCAGCTGCCGATCCGGGACGCGAGGAAGGACTGCACCTGCGATTCGGACATCGCCCCCGAATTGAAGAACACCTGGTCCGTGATGATGTTGCCCGGGTCGAAGTCCGCCCCCGAGAGAGCCTGGGCCGGCGGCGAGGACGCCCCCCATGACAAGCCGGTCAACAGACCGGCGGCGACGGCGACGGCCGCAGCCATCGCGATGATCCTTCTGGACACGGGTGGCCTCCCTGGGGCACGCGGTCGAGGCGCCTCCCCACCGCCGCCCCCTGGCGGCGTACCTCGTCGTTCGAGCGGGAGACCGGATGCGAAGCCCGACCAGTCCTCCGACTGTAGCCTCCCGTACCCCGACCGGAAGGCCGTGTCCCCCGAAGACGGGTCAGCGGTCGATCGGCCTCAGCGACTGCTCGACACGCCGACGCGCACCCCTCGTCACGCCCGAGCGCCGACGCGAGACGAGCGCCCCGGCGACCGCCGACGGCAGCCCACGGCACACCGAGCCCCAGTCCCGACGTGACAGCTGGGCCCCGCGGGGGCGCGCCAGATCG
This sequence comes from Frigoribacterium sp. CFBP 13605, assembly GCF_014839405.1. Taxonomy (NCBI): domain Bacteria; kingdom Bacillati; phylum Actinomycetota; class Actinomycetes; order Micrococcales; family Microbacteriaceae; genus Frigoribacterium; species Frigoribacterium sp. CFBP 13605. The sequence continues at coordinate 92,859 of NZ_JACYNS010000002.1, forward strand.
ATCAGGAGGCGCGCGAGGGTCCGCAGCGTCACCCGCGCCACGAACCCTGCCGAACCGTTGCGGACGACGACGAGCAGGCGGTTCCGCATGCTCTGTCGCCGCACGAGGGCACCGCTGCCGGCCGAGCTCGCCGCGTGTCGATGGATCGTCCGGGCCGAGGCGGCGTGCACGATCTCGAGGCCCGCGAGCCGGAGCCGCCACGAGACGTCGAGGTCCTCGTAGTACATGAAGAGCCCCTCGTCGAAGCCCCCGACGGCCTCGAGGGCCGTCCGCCGGACGAAGGCCGCCCCTCCCGAGAATCCGAAGGGGTCGGCAGGATGGTCGACGACGTCGTCCGAGGGCTGCAGCCAGTCTCGATCGCGACCGTTGCCGTCGGGGGCGAGTTCGACACCGGTTCCGTTCAGCAGGCCGACGGCCTCGGGAGCCGACGACCGGAGCCACGCCGTCCCGCGGCCGTCGACCAGCGCACCCTCGTCCCGAGGGGTGGCGCGTACGAAACCGCCCTCGAGCGTCACGGTGGCCGAGGCGGCGGCCACCCGAGGTCCGCCGGCGCGCAGGGCTGCGAGGCCCGCCTCCACGAAGCCGGGTTCGGCGACCGCGTCGTTGTTCAGCAGCACGACGACGTCACCGCGCGAGGCCTCGATGCCTCGACGCACCCCACCCGCGAAGCCGGCGTTGGTCGCCTCTTCGACCACGACGAGATCGGGAACGAGGCGCCGGAACGGTTCGGTGCCGCCAGGCGACGCCTCGTTCTCGACGAGGACGATCTCGAACGAGGCGCTCGCTCGCTGGCCGACGAGCGACTCGAGGCAGCGCAGCGTGAGTTCGGGTTGACGCCAGTTGACGACGATCACGGATGCGTCCATCCGACCATTCTGACAGCGCCGGGGGCGGGTGCCGGTGACGCCCTCGTATAGTGGGAGCGCACTCGCGGGGCCCACCGGCCCGCACCACCGTCCTTGGGAGTACCCACCGTGCCTGTTTCCACGTCGAGCGTCGTCTCGGTCGTCATCGTCAATTTCCGCGGGACGGACGACACCCTCGAGTGCGTCGCCCGCCTCACCGAGGTGGATTGGCCGACCGACCAGCTCGAGATCGTCGTGGTCGAGAACGGTTCGGGCGACGACAGCCGCCAGCGTCTCGAGGCCGAGCTCGGTGGCCACGCCAACGTCAAGATCGTCGTCTCGAAGGACAACCTCGGGTTCACCGGTGGCAGCAACCTCGGCGCCAAGAAGGCCAAGGGCGAGTTCGTGGCGTTCCTGAACAACGATGCCAAGCCCCACCCCGGATGGATCCGTGAGGCGCTCGACCAGTTCAACGTCAGTCCTCGGGTCGCGGCAGTCGGCAGCAAGGTCCTGGACTGGGACGGCAAGGCCATCGACTTCGTCCAGGGCAGCCTCACCTGGTTCGGCATGGGTTACAAGGACCGCGTCACCGAGGTCGACGACGGCCAGTTCGACACCCCGAAAGACCTGCTCTTCGGCACGGGCTCCGCCTTGTTCGTGCGCAAGTCCGTCTTCGAGCAGGTCGGTGGCTTCGACGAGAAGCTGTTCATGTTCTACGACGACGTCGACCTCGGCTGGCGACTGAACATCCTGGGCTACCGGGTCCGATTCGCACCGCAGTCGATCGTCTTCCACAAGCACCACGGCTCGATGAAGAGCTTCGGCGAGCACCGAGAGATGTACCTGCTCGAGCGCAACGCCCTGATGCTGCTCTTCAAGAACCTCTCGGACGAGAGCCTCGCGAAGTTCCTGCCCGGCGCCCTCGCGTTGCTCGCCCGCCGGGCCGTGGCCAAGAGCGGCCTCGACTCCGAGATGTTCGACATCCGCCGCTTCGTCGGGGCGGCCGACGAGTTCGACCCCGAGACCCCCGTGTCGAAGGACACCATGGCGGGCCTCTTCGCACTCGACCAGTTCGTCGCCGAGCTGCCCGATCTGCAGGCCGCGCGAGACGACCTGCAGGCCCGCCGGACCAAGACCGACGGAGAAGTCTTCCGGCTCTTCGGCGACATCTTCAAGCCGCTCTTCGGCGACCCCTACTACCTCGAGGGTTTCCGCTCCATCGTCGACGCCTTCGACATCCGCGAGCACACCCAGCGGACGAAGGTGCTCGTCATCACGGGTGATGCCATCGGCGACAAGATGGCCGGGCCGGCCATGCGGGCCTGGAAGATCAGCGAGGCCCTCTCCGAGCACAGCGACGTCCGGCTCCTGACCTGGAACGTCGCGGCCCGCAAGTCCGACCTCTTCGAGGTGGATCGCGTCCGCCTCCAGAACGAGCACGAGATGAAGGCGCACGAAGAGTGGGCCGACGTCATCGTCTTCCAGGGCCACGCCCTGCACCACTTCACGACCCTCAAGAGGTCGAAGAAGATCATGGTCGCGGACCTCTACGACCCGATGCACCTCGAACAGCTCGAACAGGGCCGAGAGTGGGGCCTCGCGCAGTGGAAGAACCAGGTCGCCTCGGCCACCGACGTCCTCAACGAGCAGCTGCTCCGAGCCGACTTCTTCCTCTGCGCCTCCGAGCGTCAGCGTCTCTTCTGGCTCGGGCAGCTGGCCGGCCTCGGGCGCATCAACCCCGAGAACTACGCGGCTGACGAAAACCTCGAGAAGCTCATCGCGATCGCCCCGTTCGGCATGGACTCCACTCCCCCTGCGCACACGCGCAAGGCCATCCGGGGCGTCGTCCCGGGCATCGGCGAAGACGACAAGGTCGTCATCTGGGGCGGCGGGATCTACAACTGGTTCGACACGCTCACCCTGATCCGTGCCATCGCCCTGCTCGCCGAACGGCGCCCGGACGTCCGCCTGTTCTTCCTCGGGGTGGCCCATCCCAACCCCGACGTGCCCGAGATGGCCATCGTCGCGCGGACCCGCCAGCTCGCCGCCGAGCTGGGAGTCGCCGGCAAGAACGTGTTCTTCAACGAGCAGTGGGTCGCCCTCGACGACCGCGCCAACTACCTGCTCGAGGCCGACGCCGGCGTCAGCACGCACTACGACCACATCGAGACGACGTTCTCCTTCCGGACGCGCATCCTCGACTACATGTGGGCGAACCTGCCCATCGTCACGACCCGGGGTGACAGCTTCGGCGATCTCGTCGGCGCCGAGGGGATGGGTGTGGCCGTCCCCGAGCGTGACGTCGAAGCACTCGCCGACGCGCTCGAGTCCGTTCTCTACGATCCCGAGGTGACGGCGGCGACCCGGGACGCGGTGTCCCGGGTTCGCGAGGACTTCACCTGGGAGAAAGCGCTCTCCCCGCTCGTGGAGTTCTGCCGTGACCCGCACGTCGCACCGGACCGTGCCCTCGAGAGCACGGCGGTCACGACCGTCAAGGCGCTGCGTGGCAAGGTCGCCAGGTCGAGCGAGGAGAAGTTCCACGAGATCGCCAACCGCCGTCACGGCGTCGCGCGCGACCTCGCGCTCGCCCGCCACTACGTGACCGACGGAGGCGGCATCGAGGTGCTGCGCAGCAAGGTGCAGAACCGTCTGGCGACCATGCGCGCCAGCAAGTACGGCAAGTAGGCTCCCGCCCTCCCGTGAACCGGTCCGCCTCAGCCGACCGGGGTATAGTGCTTCAGTTTTGACCACGAAGGGGTCCACGCCCATGACCACCACGACACCGAGCAGTACGTCGGGCGAGCGCTTCGAGCGCCTCGCGAAAGAGCCCATGGTCGTCGCGGGCCAGCCGTCGAAGGTCTTCGGCGGCACCTTCGGCATCGTGCGTGAGATCTACTCGCACCGGCAGCTCCTCGACCTGCTGATCCGACGCGACCTCAAGTCGCGCTACAAGGACAGCGCGCTGGGGTTCCTCTGGACCCTCATCCGCCCCATCACCCAGCTGATCATCTACTACGTCGTCCTCGGGCAGATCCTCGGCGCCGCGCGCAACATCCCCGAATTCGCGGTCTACATCTTCTCTGGCCTCACGATCTACGGCTTGTTCAGTGAGATCATCGCGGGCTCGACGTCGTCGATCGTCAGCAACGGTGGCCTGATCAAGAAGGTCTACACGCCTCGAGAGATCTACCCCCTGGCGAGCATCGGCTCGGCCCTGTTCAACTTCGGCATCCAGATGGTCGTACTGATCGGGGCCACGATCGTCACGGGCAGCTTCCCGGCGCACCTCGACATCCTGTACTTCTTCCCGTCGGTGCTCCTCATCCTGATCTATGGCACGGCGTTCGGACTCCTGCTCGCCGCCTTGAACGTCTACCTGCGCGACATGCAGTACCTGGTCGAGGTGTTGTTGATGCTCGCGATGTGGGCATCGCCCATCGTCTACGCCTGGACGATGGTCTCGAACGCCCTGACGGGTGGCCGTGAATGGCTGCTCGGTCTCTACACCGACAATCCGATCACCCTCGCGGTGCTCGGATTCCACCGTGCCTTCTGGATCGCCGGCGACGACTCTTCGTACCCGGCCGACCTGTTGCTGCGCATGGGCGTCGCCGCCTTGATCGGGCTGGTGCTCGTGTACGCGTTCCACCGCGTCTTCGCCCGCCTGCAGGGCAACTTCGCCCAAGAGCTCTAGACCCGAACGGACGTCCCGCACCCATGAGCACCGATCAGTTGTCGACCCCTCTGGCCTCACCCGATTCCCCCGCCGGCTCGCCCACCGTGGTGTCGATCGAGAACGTGTCGAAGAAGTTCGTCATCCGCAAGGACAACTCGCTGAAAGAGCGTCTCGTCACCCTCGGACGCGCCGGTCGTCGGCACAGCGAGGAGTTCTGGGCGTTGAAGGACGTCTCGCTCGAGATCCCCGCCGGCAGCACCATCGGTCTCCTCGGCCCCAACGGCTCCGGCAAGAGCACCCTGCTGAAAGCCATCGGCGGCATCATCGAGCCCACGTCCGGGTCGATCAAACGTCGTGGTCGACTCGCCGCCCTGCTCGAGTTGGGCGCTGGCTTCCACCCCGACCTGACCGGCCGGGAGAACGTCTTCCTGAACGCCTCCATCCTGGGTCTCAGCCAGGCCGAGACCGAGGACCGCTTCGACGACATCCTCGCCTTCTCGGGCATCGGCGACTTCATCGACACCCAGGTCAAGTTCTATTCGTCGGGCATGTACGTGCGGCTCGCCTTCGCGGTCGCCATCCACACCGATCCCGACGTCCTGCTCGTCGACGAGGTGCTGGCCGTCGGTGACGAAGCCTTCCAACGCAAATGCCTCGACAAGATCCGCGAGTTCCAGCGACAGGGCCGCACGATCATCCTCGTCAGCCACTCGCTCGGGCAGGTGCAAGAGCTCTGCGACCGGGCGGTCGTCCTCTCCCGAGGCGAGGTCAAGTTCGCCGGGTCGGCAGCGGACGCGGTCAAGAACTTCCGCGACATCCTCGAGGGTCGGCGAATCGCCGAGGCAGAAGCCGCCGAACCCGAGGTCGAGGCGGCTCCCGGCCGCGTCACCGCGACCGAGGTCTTCGTCGAGGGACGCGCCGCCGGCGAAGAGCTTCAGCCCGGAGACACCCTCGTGGTCCGCATGCACTACAGCCACAGCACGCCCCTGCAGACGTGGCATTCGGGGTTCAAGATCGAGACGAACCTGGGCACGCAGGTCTACGGAACCGACAGTCGTCGGATGGGTCTCCGACACGCCCCCCTCGACGGGACGGCCAGCGTCGAGTACCGCCTCGACGACATCCAGTTCGGAGGCGGGCCCTACTTCGTCCACAGCTTCCTCGCCGCGGCCGACGGGTCACACATCGCCATCCAGCGTCAGGCCGCGCGGTTCGTCATGGCCGACGACGAGTACGCGGCCGGTGTCGTCCGCATCCCGGCCACCGTCCGAGAGCTCGAATCCTGAGCGGACGCGGCCCGGGGACGGTCCTGCTCGACGCGACGTCCATCCCTCCGACCAAGGGCGGCGTCGCGCGATACATCGCCGGGCTCCTGACGGGTCTCGGCGAGACGGGAACGGTCGTCACGGTCGTGGTCAAGCCCGACGATCTCGACTGGCTCCGCGAGCAGGCACCGACCCACCGCTACGTCGTGGCGCCGTCGCTGGTGTCCCGTCGGCCGATGCGGCTCGCCTGGGAACAGATCGCCCTCCCGGTCCTGGCCCACCGCCTCGGCGTCCAGACCCTCCACTCGCCCCACTACACGTTCCCGATTGTCCTCAGCCGACGCACGGTGGTCACCCTGCACGACGCGACCTTCTTCAGCAGCCCCGGCGACCACTCCACGGGCAAGCGGCGTTTCTTCTCCGTGTGGACGAAGGCTGCTCGACGTTGGGCACGAGCGGTCGTCGTGCCCAGCGCCAGCACGGCGGCCGAACTCGACCGTCACGTCGGCCCGTCGAGGGCACCCGTCGTCGTCGCGCACCACGGGGTCGACCGGGCGGTCTTCCACGCTCCGTCGACCGACCAGGTCCGGGCGTTCGCCGAGGTGAACGGGCTGACGACCGACCCGGGGTGGATCGCATTCCTCGGGACGGTGGAACCCCGCAAAAGCGTGCCGTCCCTCATCGAGGCCCACCGCCTCCTCGGGCCCGACGCTCCTCCGCTCCTCGTCGCCGGTGGTCTGGGCTGGGACGCGGACGCCGCGCGGACCTTGACCGAGGCGGGCAACCGTCCCGGAGCAGCGCTCCGGCACCTCGGCTACCTCCCCCTCGACGACCTCTCCGCCTTCCTGGGCGGGGCGAGCGTCGTGGCGTACCCCAGCACGGGCGAAGGGTTCGGGTTGCCCGTGCTCGAGGCGATGGCTACGGGCGCCGCCGTCCTGACGACGCGGTCGACGGCTCTGCCCGAGGTCGGTGGCGACGCCGTCGCCTACGCCGAGGCGACCGTCACCTCGCTCAGGACGGCGTTGTCGGCATTGCTCTCCTCACCCGACGAGCGGTCCCGCCTCGGTGCCCTGGCACGAGAACGTGCCACACTCTTCACCTGGGCGCGGTGCGCGCTCGCGCACGACGAGGCCTACACGACACCATGACCACCCCCACCCGTTCCGACGAGCCCACCGTGGCGATCGTCACGGTCAGCTACAACTCCGGCCGCTACCTGAGCGCTTTCCTCGCGTCGACCGAGTCCGCCTCGGCGGAGCCGACCCGTCTGGTCGTCGCCGACAACGCGTCGACCGACGTCGACGCGGCCCGGACGACGACCGAGGGCGCCGGTGGTCGTTTCGTCGAGGTCGGGGCGAATCGCGGCTACGGCACGGCGGTCAACCGGGCCGTCACCCACCTGCCGAGTTCGGTCCACCACGTCCTGATTTCGAATCCCGACGTCGTCCTCGCCCCCGGCGTCGTCGACGTCCTGCTCGACACCCTCCGCTCCGGCGACGACATCGCCGCGGTCGGCCCGGCGATCGTCGAAGCCGACGGTGAGCCCTACCCCTCCGCTCGACAGATCCCCTCGTTGCGAACGGGCCTCGGTCACGCGCTGTTCGCGAACCTCTGGCCGACGAACCCCTGGTCTCGCTCGTACCGGCGCGAAGGCGAGCACGAGGCCCGGCGCGACACCGGCTGGCTCTCCGGTGCCTGCCTACTCGTGCGTCGTGACGTGTTCGACGAGTTGGGCGGGTTCGACGAGCGCTACTTCATGTACTTCGAAGACGTCGACCTGGGCTACCGCATCGGCCTCTCCGGCCGCCGGAGCGTCTACGAGCCCGCCGCCACCGTCGTCCACGTCGGCGCACACTCGACGCGCGAGTCGTCGGACGCGATGCGACGTGAGCACCACCGCAGCGCCTACCGCTTCCTCGCGTCGAAGTACCGCGCGTGGTACCTCTGGCCCGTCCGCGCCGCACTCCGCGTCGCTCTCGAGGCTCGCTTCCGGCTCGGCGGGCTCCCCCGCCGGGCGTCCACCCCGAACCCGACGGGAAAACGATGACGCTGGCAGTCACCGCCATGGTCCGCGACGAGGCGGACATCATCCGCCGATGGGTCGATTACCACGTGGCTCAGGGCGTCGACGTGATCATCGTCACCGACAACGCCTCGACCGACGGCACCACAGAGATCCTCGCCGAATTCGAGGCCGCAGGAACGATCGTCCTGCACCACGACCCCGAGCACCGGAAACAACAGGGTGCCGTCGTGACGCGCATGGCCCGAGAAGCCGCGACCGTCCACGGTGCCGACTGGGTCGTCAACGCCGACGCCGACGAGTTCCTGATCCCCCGGGACCGCTCACTGCGGTTGGCCGATGTGTTCGCGCGACTCGACGCCGGCCTGGGCTCGTTCTCGGTGCCGGTCGTCAACATGGTCGGGCCCGTCGCGCTCGACGGTCCCGGCATCGACCGGCTCGTGTGGCGTGACGAACGCACCAACGACGAACTCCGGGCGGTCGGCGTGCTCGCCCAGCCGACCACCAACGCGGTCCACGTCGCCGACGCCGACGTCACCGTCGCACAGGGCAACCACGTGGTGAGCATCGCCAGCACAGGTGCACCTGCGCAGGGGCTCGAACTCGAGGTGCTCCACCTTCCGTGGCGCTCCTGGACGCAGTTCCGGCGCAAGGTCGAGAGCGCAGGACTCGGGTACCTCGCCAGCCCTCATCTGACCCCCAGTCCCAATCACCACGGCATGCGCGACTACCGTCGTCTGCTCGACGGCACGCTCCTGTCCTACTACGCGGCCCGGCACGTGACGGATGCCGAGGCCGCCGAGGGTCCGTTCCGCCTCGATCGCTCGCTCGTCGAGTTCCTCGCGGAAGTGCCGCCCTCCGGCCCCTACCCGCCCGACGTCCCGTTCACCGAGCCGGTCGACCGGCACCTCGGCGGGCTCGGCCGTTCGCTCGTCGGCCGCGACGAACAGATCTCCCGGCAGGAGGCGCGGCTCGACCAGGCCGCGCAGGCCCTGTCGGACGCCGAGGACGAAGCCGTTCGACTCCGTCGACACGCCGCCGGGTTGGAGGACGAGCTCGCTCGCACGCGTGCGGAGGTCGAGGCGATGAAGAACCGCCGGATCGTCAAGCTCGTCGACGGGGTCCGCGAACGAACCCGACGCACGAGATGAACCGTCGGTTCCGCCGTGCGTCCCGAGCGGTCGCCCGGATGCTGCGCGTCGAGCGCGTCTACGACCGTGGCCTCCGATCCGCACGCGTGGCGGCCGAACGACGACGGGACAGCCGTTGGCAGGCCGTCATCGGTGAGTTCCTGCGAACGGGCGTCTCGGTGTCGACCAGTGGCGCCTGGGGCCGCCCCGACTCGGCCGGGATCCCGATGGTCATGTGCCTGTGGAACCGACCGGACCGGCTGCCTCACGTGCTCGACATGCTCGCGGCACTCGACGCCGAGCGTCCGGTCCGCCTCCTCCTGTGGAACAACAACTCGGCCGACGCGGCTCGCTACGCAGAAGCCGTCCGTGGCGCCGCGACCGGGAGCCTGGTCAGCGTGGATCTGGTCCAGAGCCCGGTGAACATCGGCGGTCTCGCCCGCTTCGTCGCCGCCCGTCTGTTGTGGAACGCCGGGTACCGCGGACCGGTCGTGATGTTGGACGACGACCAGGACGTCTCATCCCGTTTCGTCACGGATCTCCTGGCGGACTACGAGTCCCGATCCGTGGTCTCCTGGTGGGCCTTCAGTCAGCACGGATCGTACTGGGCCCGCGCCGAGATCGCTCCGGGCTCCCCCGCCGACCACGCCGGCACGGGCGGCACGGTGTACGACTGCGAACTGGTGTCGGACGACGCGTTCTTCGCTCGCCTCCCCCGCCGGTTCGCGTTCCTCGAGGATCAGTGGATGTCGTTCTTCGCACACGCCAAGGGCTGGCGTGTCGTCAAGGCGCGTACCGACATCAGCCTCGTGTCCGAGGAATTGAACCAGTACCACGCCCTCAAACCCTTGAAGGACGTCTTCTACCATTTCCAACGACAGGTGGGACCGGCCTACGTCGTGGGCAGCGTCCGTCGGTCCGGCTGGGGCGATGGTCGGCTCCGGTCAGGTGGAGCGGCTCCGTCTCGAGCCAGCTGAGGCGTGAGGCCGGCCACACGACGAACGACGACACGAGACCGACCGGAACCCTCCGGTCGGTCTCGTGTCGTCGGTGGTCGGCGAGCCGACGTCAGTCGGCGAGGAGCTTCTGCAAGTAGAGACCGTATCCGCTCTTGGCGAGCGGAGCGGCCAACGCGGCCAGGTGCTCGTCGTCGATCCACCCGTTGCGCCAGGCGATCTCCTCGATGCAGCCGATCTTGTGACCCTGGCGATCCTCGATCACCCTGACGTATTCGGACGCCTGCATCATCGACTCGAAGGTGCCTGTGTCGAGCCACGCGGTGCCGCGGTCGAGGACCTGTACCTGCAGTTCGCCGGCCTCGAGGTAACGCTCGTTGACGGTCGAGATCTCGAGCTCTCCCCGAGCACTCGGCTCGATGGTCTTCGCGATCCCGACGACGGCGTTGTCGTAGAAGTAGAGACCGGGGACGGCGAAGTTGCTCTTCGGTGCCAGGGGCTTCTCCTCGATGGAGACGGCCTTGAACGCCTCGTCGAACTCGACGACCCCATAGGCCTTGGGATCGGCGACGTGGTAGGCGAAGATCGTCGCGCCCTGGACGTCGGCGTTCTTCTTGAGGTTCGAGCCGAGTCCGACGCCGTGGAAGATGTTGTCGCCGAGGACCAGGGCGACGCTGTCGTCGCCGATGAAGTCCTCGCCGATGACGAATGCCTGGGCCAGGCCGTCGGGCGATGGCTGAACGGCGTACTCGATGGTCATGCCCAGCTGCGACCCGTCGCCGAGCAGTGCCCGGAACTGGTCGTTGTACTCGGGCGTGGTGATGACGAGCACCTCGTGGATGCCTGCCATCATCAGGGTCGACAAGGGGTAGTAGACCATCGGCTTGTCGTAGATGGGCATGAGCTGCTTGGAGATGCCCTTGGTGATCGGCCAGAGACGCGTGCCGGACCCGCCGGCGAGGATGATGCCCTTCATGTCATTCGCCCTCTCCGGCGACGTGTGCCGCATCCAAGGACGCATAGTAGGCGCGCATGTCGTCCCACGTCGGCAGGAGCCCGGCGACCGCCGCCTCGGCCAGCGTCGGCGCAGAGGTGTCCTTCGGTGAGAGCAGGGGCTCACCGGCACCCTCGGGGAAGACGAGGCCGATCTCGGGGTCGAGGGGGTCGATCCCGTGTTCGCGCTCGGCGTGGAACGTGTCGGAGACCAGGTAGCTGACCGTCGCATCGTCGGTCAGCGCGACGAACGCGTGCCCCAGGCCCTCGGACAGGTAGATGGCGCGCCGGTCGACGTCGTCGAGGAGCACGGAGTCCCATTGGCCGTAGGTGGCGGAGCCCACCCGGATGTCGATCACGTAGTCGAGGACCGCACCATGCGTCGCGGTGACGTACTTGGCCTGGCCGAGCGGGACGTCGGCGAAGTGGATGCCTCGGACGACACCGCGCTTCGAGACGGAGGTGTTGGCTTGACGAAGCTGGACGGGGTGCCCGACCACCTCGGCGAGCTTGTCGAAGCGGTACCACTCGAGGAAGACGCCCCGGTCGTCACCGAACTGCTTCGGGGTGATCTCGTAGCTGTCTGGGATCTTCAGTTCGCGGATCTGCACCGGGGCAGCTTACCAAGAGCCGGCGCGGGGCACGGAAGCGCCGATCGCGGCTCGCGCACTGCAGCCCCGGTCACCGCCGCGAGTAGTCCGCGTTGGTCTTGAGCTCGGAGCGTGGGATGGACAACGACGCGAGGATGTCGTAGAACCCCTGGCCGTTGATGTCTCGTGGTGCCATGCCGACGGCACGCAGGGCGGTGACCGTCGACTCGGTGGTCACGTGCCGCAGCATGCGTGGCGCCACGACGCAGACGTAGCCCCGGCCGACCTCGGGCAGGTTGTCGTAGCAGTGCAGGACGAGCATGTTTTCTCCTAGAGGTCAGGGACGCCAGTAGTCGGCGTTGGTCGTGAGCGCAGAACGTGGGATGGACATCGCGTCGAGCAAGCCCTCGAAGTCTCGTCGGGAGACCACGTCGAAGTAGGGGATGCCGACGGCTCGGACGGCGTTCACCTGCCCGATCGTGGTGAAGTGACGCAAGGACCGCATGCCCAGGAGAGCCGTGTAGCTCGTCCCGACCCCGGGCATGGACTCCGGGACGCGGACCGCGACGAGCCCGGACGTGTCGCGGACCGCCGATGCAGGACCCGGGTACGCCGCCACGTAGTCGAAGTGCCAGGCCTCGGGCCGGGAGAACGTGTTGCCCGTCGGCGCCCAGCCGTATCGCCCGCAGTTCGCGTCCATCCACCGCTTCGCCGACGACCCCGCCGCGTCGACCCCGGCGCCGAAGTCGCAGGAGATGCCCCAACCGTGGTTCGAGGTGCCCGGATAGGCGGCCAGGTTGCCGGTGCCCGCCTGGTAGCGGTTCCAGTAGTCGACCTGACGGTCGTACGAGCGGTAGCCCTCGGTGATCTGCAGGGGACGGCCGACGGCCGCCTGGAAGGCGAGGCCCATCGCGAAGTACTGCCGAGCGGCGTCGTCCCGCAGGAAGCCCGATCCGCCGACCGACGCGGGCACGGGGACCAGGAGGCCCGACGGGATGCGGCCGTTGGCCTGGCCTCCCCACGCCTGGGTCGCGGCCTGCGCGAGAGCCGACTCGATCGTCTGGACGCCGTCGGAGGTCTCGCCGAGCGTCGTGGCGGCCCGACCGGACTGGGTCGAGAGCAGTCCCGAGGCACCCGCACCGGCGACGACCGCGAGGCTCAGGAGCCCCCGGCGGCCGAGGACGGGGCCCAGGTCACGTGCCGAGGGCACAGAGGTATCAGGGCGCATGGAACGACGTTTGCACGCCGGCCTGCCATCGGTCTACCCCCAGAGGCAGGGGGCACGTCCGCGTCGAGGGCCTCCGGACCACTCGGTCAGCCGTCCCCGTCGGCTAAGATCGACCGACTCTTCCGCGACCGACCTGCAAGGAACACCTGTGAAAATCCTCGTCACCGGCGGAGCCGGCTTCATCGGCTCCAACTTCGTCCGCCGCACGCTCGAAGACGCCTACCCGGGCCTCGAAGGGGCCGAGGTCGTCGTCCTCGACGCGCTCACCTACTCGGGCAACGAGGCCAACCTGGTGAGTGTCGCCGACTCCCCCCGTTACACGTTCGTCAAGGGCGACATCCGTGACGGCGCCCTGCTCGACACGCTCTTCCCCGAGGTCGACGCCGTCGTCCACTTCGCCGCAGAATCCCACGTCGACCGCTCGGTCCGCGACGCCTCGATCTTCGTCGAGACGAACGTGCTGGGAACGCAGCAGCTGCTCGACGCCGCCCTGCGCAACGACCTGAAGCGCTTCGTGCACGTCTCGACCGACGAGGTCTACGGCTCCATCGCCGAGGGCTCCTGGGCCGAGGACCGTCCGCTCGAGCCCAACTCGCCCTACTCCGCCTCGAAGGCCGGGAGCGACCTGCTCGCCCGCAGCTACCACCGCACGCACGGCCTCAACGTCTCCATCACGCGCTGCAGCAACAACTACGGCCCGTACCACTTCCCCGAGAAGGTCATCCCGCTCTTCGTCACGAACCTGATCGACGACGTCCACGTGCCGCTCTACGGCGAGGGCAACAACATCCGCGACTGGCTGCACGTCGACGACCACACCCGTGGCATCGCCATGGTGCTCGTCGGTGGTCGCGCCGGAGAGATCTACAACATCGGCGGCGGCACCGAGCTCACCAACAAAGAACTCACCGAGATGCTGCTCGAGGCAACCGGCAAGGACTGGTCCTACGTCGACCGCGTCCAGGACCGTCTGGGCCACGACCTGAGGTACTCCGTCGACATCTCGAAGATCCGCGACGAGCTCGGCTACGAGCCCCAGGTGCCCTTCGAGAAGGGTCTCGCCGACGTCGTCCAGTGGTACCGCGACAACCGCGAGTGGTGGCAGCCGCTCAAAGAGCGCGCCGCTCTCTGATGGCCGCCGCCCAGAACTCCAAGTACCTCGTCACCGGGGCCCGGGGCATGCTCGGCACCGACCTGCTCGAAGCGCTCTTCGGGCGAGACGTCACGGTCCTCGGCCGTGCCGACCTCGACGTGACCGACCGGGATGCCGTCTTCGCCGCCGTCCAGGGACACGACGTCGTCATCAACGCCGCCGCGTACACCGCCGTGGACGCGGCCGAGACCGACGAAGAAACCGCATTGGCCGTCAACGGCACCGCCGCCGGTCTGCTGGCCGAGGCGACGGCATCCGTCGGGGCGACGCTCGTCCAGGTCTCGACCGACTACGTCTTCGACGGCGACGCCGCATCGCCCTATGCCGAGGACGCCACGATCGCGCCGGTCAGCGCCTACGGCCGCACCAAGGCCGAGGGAGAGAAGCTCGCCCTCGCCGCCAACCCGGAGGGCACCTTCATCGTGCGCACGGCGTGGCTGTACGGTGCCCACGGGGGCAACTTCGCGAAGACGATGGTCAAGCTCGCGGGCTCACACGACACCGTCAAGGTCGTCGACGACCAACTCGGCCAGCCGACCTGGACGGCCGACCTCGCGGCCCAGATCGTCGCGCTGCTCGACTCCGACGCTCCGGCCGGCGTGTACCACGGCACCAACTCCGGCAGTACGAGCTGGTTCGAGTTCGCCCGGGCCGTCTTCGACGAAGCCGGACTCGATCCGGCCAGGGTCCTGCCGACGGACAGCTCCACCTTCGTCCGTCCCGCACCGAGACCGAGCTACAGCGTCCTCGGCCACGACGCGTGGGCACGGGCCGGCTTGACGCCCATGCGTCCGTGGAGAGAAGCGCTGGCCGAGGCCGCGAGCAGGGGAGTGTTGCAGACCGATGACCACGCTGCGAGTAGTCGTTGACCAGATCCTGGCTCCCATCCCCGGAGGCATCGGGCGCTACACGGAAGAGTTGACCCGAGCCCTCGTCGAGACGGCCCCCCGCGGCTGCGACGTCGAGGGTGTCGTGGCGGCCCACCCACAGACCGACTACGACCGGTTGACGGATCTGCTCCCGGGGCTGTCCCGTGTCGCCAAGTCGCCACTCGGTCGCCGTGAGTTGTCGCTGGCGTGGCAGGGCGGCGTCGTCGGCCTTCCCGGCCGGGGGATGGTCCACGCGACCAGCCTGCTCGCTCCCCTCTACCGTCACGACCGCGCACTCGACCCGGGAACGCAGACCGTCGTCACGATCCACGACACGGTGCCGTGGACCCACCCCGAGACCCTCACCCCTCGTGGCGTCCGCTGGCACAAGGCGATGACCAAGCGGGCCTTCAAGCACGCCGACGGCGTCGTCGTACCGACGCACAGCGTCGCTCGCGAGCTCTCCGAGCTGTTCCCCTTCGGCGACCGCCTGCGCGTCATCGGCGGCGCCGTGAGCCCCAAGCTCGCCGTCCCCGCGGACGCCGACGAGGTCGCCGATGCCCTGGACCTTCCCGAACGGTACGCCCTCAGCGTCGGCACCCTCGAACCGCGCAAGGGCCTCGAGCCCCTCATCCGGGCCCTCGCACACCCCGACGCCCCCGACCTGCCTCTGCTGATCGTCGGCCCCGAAGGATGGGGAGACGTCGAGGTGGCCGACCTGGTCGCCGCGGCAGGGCTCCCCGCCGACAAGGTCCGCACGATGGGCTTCGTGTCGGACGAGCAGCTCGCCGTCCTGTTGCAGCGCGCGTCCGTCTTCGTGTTCCCCAGTCTCGCCGAGGGGTTCGGGCTGCCCGTCGTCGAGGCGTTCAGCCTGGGCACGCCCACCATCGTCTCGGATGCCCCCGCCCTCCTCGAGGTCGCAGCGGACGCGGCCGTCAGCGTGCCGCGGGAAGACTCCGCCGGGTACCCGGAGCGTCTCGCCCAGGCCATGTTCCAGGTCGTCTCCGACGTCGAACTGTCGACCCGTCTCGGCATCGCCGGGATCGACCGAGCGCGCGCCTTCAGCTGGCGGGACTCGGCCGACAAGGTATGGCAGCTGCACGCCGACCTCTGAAGAACCCTGAGGCCAGGGTCACGACGCGCGTGACCCGCGGGGCAGCGGGGCGCCTCCTCACCCGGTCGGCTTCCGCCGATCGGCTTCGACGCCCGGCCTGAGACGGGTGGTCAGGGTGCGGTGACGGACGTCGTGGCCTGCGCCACCGCGGCGCGCATCGCGTCGTAGTCCGGGTAGACGTTGTCGTAGGTGGGCGGCACGAGTTCGAGGCTCGTGATCTGCTGCGACTTCGCCTCGACGGCCAGGTCGACGAAGGCGGCCAGGGCACCCTGCGGGATGTCGGTGTCGACGGTCTGCACACCGGCCGACGCGACCGCCTGGAACTTCGACAGCACCGTCGCCGGCTGGAACTGGGACAGGAGCGCCTGCTGCACCTCGCGCTGACGAGCCATGCGGTCGTAGTCGCTGGTACCGTGCCGTGCCCTGGCGTACCAGAGGGCGTGGTACCCGTCGAGCTTCTGATCACCGGGCTCGATCCAGCCGTCGACGTTGATCGGCTGACCGTTGCCGTCGACGCCTCCGTTGATCGGGATGCGCTGCTGCACGTCGACCTGGATGCCACCGAGCGCGTCGATGAGGTCGACGAAGCCCTGCATGTCGATGAGGGCGTAGTACTGCACCGTCAGGCCCGTGATGCCCTCGACGGCGTCGCGCATCGCCTCGACCCCGGCGTTGCTGCCCCTAGACTCGGCATCGGGGTAGAGGTCGGGATGCTCTTCCCCGTAGGTGTACAGGAAGCTCACGAGGCAGTCGTCGCCGCAGTCGTAGCCGTCGGGGTAGTCGCCGTACAGCGGTGATCCCGCGACGAAGGGCGCGTCGTACAGGTTCCGCGGGATTCCTACGATGGTGGTCGCACCGGTCTCGGCGTCGATGCTGGCGACCGAGATGCTGTCGGGACGCAGCCCCGTGCGGTCGGCCCCCGCATCACCGCCGAGCAACATGATGTTGTAGCGACCGTCCACAGGAGGTGCGGCGTCGGCCCTCGAGGTGAAGAGACTGTTCAGCAGACCGTGCTGCACCCCGGCGAGGTAGGCCCCGTAGGCGGCGGGCCCGACGGTCACCACCATCAAGAGCACCATCGCTCCGGCGAGGAATCCCCGCGCCGAGGGGGCCGTCCGGACGATGCGGGCCAAGCGCAACGTGTCGACGGTCAGCACCACCCACAACACCGCGTAGTACGCGAGGAAGACCTGGACGATCGTGAGGGCGACGACGTTGGTCGCGATCTCGATCAGGGGCGAGCGGAAGGCGAACGCCAGGACGATGACGACGACCGCGACCGCCCAGAAGACGAGGGTGGAGGCGAGCCCCCATCGCCCTAGTCGGCGGCTGCCCGCGAGCACCTGGGCCGAGCCGGGCACGACCACGTTCAACAGGACGAGCACCCACGCTCGCTTCGTCATGAAGGGCTCGGAGGTGGCGTCGGGGTGACGCACGGGCAGGGACGTGCTCACAGTGATCGGCGCAGGTCGGCGTTCTTCTGCTCGACCAGACCGGCGAGGGACTCGGCGTGGCGGGCCAAGCGCTCGGCGACGGCCGGGTCGTGCGTGCCGATGATGCGGGCCGCGAGCAGGCCGGCGTTGACCGAGCCACCGATCGACACGGTCGCGACAGGGATGCCCGCCGGCATCTGCACGATCGAGAGCAACGAGTCCAGACCGTCGAGCTTGGCCAGCGCGACCGGCACGCCGACCACGGGAAGGGTCGTCACCGAGGCGATCATGCCGGGCAGGTGCGCTGCTCCCCCGGCCCCGGCGATGACGACGGACAGTCCTCGACCGGCGGCGTCTCGACCGAAGGCGATCATCTTGTCGGGCGTGCGGTGCGCCGAGACGACCTCGACCTCGTGCGGGATGCCCAGCTCGGACAAGATCGTCGACGCGCCCTGCATGGTGGGCCAGTCGCTGTCGGAGCCCATGACGATGGCGACCTTCGCGGGTACGGCGGGGTCGTTCGGGCGCACGTCGGTGCTCTTCGGGTCGGACACGGACTAGAGGATAGCCGTCAGTCGGTGAAGAACTCGACAGCGGCGCGCGCCCGGAAGACGGCCTCGTCGAGGTCGTCGCCGACCACGGTGACGTGACCGACCTTCCGCCCGGGCCGCGGCTCCTTGCCGTAGTCGTGGACCTTGACCGCCGGCTGGTCGGCCATGAGAGCGGGGAGTCGGTCGGCCATCGACCCGGTCGCCGGTCCGCCGAGCACGTTCAGCATGACGCTCCACGGGCGGTGGCAGCCCGTGTCGCCCAGGGGCAGGTCGAGCACGGCCCGGAGGTGCTGTTCGAACTGGCTGGTGGTCGCCCCGTCGATCGTCCAGTGGCCGGTGTTGTGCGGCCGCATGGCGAGTTCGTTGATCAGCAGGCGCTCGTCGGTCGTCTCGAAGAGCTCGACGGCCAGGACCCCGGTGACGTCGAGCCGCTCGGCCACCGTCCGGGCGATCTCGTCGGCCAGGTCGGCCAGGCGACCGGCACTCGAGGGCGCCGGGGCGAAGACCTCGGAGCAGACCCCGTCGCGTTGGACGGTCTCGACGAGAGGCCACGGGACGATGTCGCCGCTCGGCCGACGGGCCACGAGCTGCGACAGCTCACGCCGGAACTCGACGAGCTCCTCGACGAGGAGCGCGCCTCCGTTGCCGTCCTCGGCCAGGGCTCCGAACCAGTCGTCGGCTTCGTGCGCGGCCGAGACCACGCGCACGCCTTTGCCGTCGTAACCGCCCCGCGCGGTCTTGACGACCGCCCGGCCTCCGTGGTCGGCGAGGAACGCCTCGAGCTCGGAGGCATCGTGGACGGCCGCCCAGTCCGGGACGGGCAGCCCGAGCTCGGTGAGCCGCTGACGCATGACGATCTTGTCCTGCGCGACGGCCAGCGCGGACGGCCCGGGGTGCACGGGCACACCCGCGTCGACGAGGGCGGCCAGGACCTGCTGGGGGACGTGCTCGTGGTCGAAGGTGACCACGTCGACCGTGCGGGCGAAATCGAGGACGACGTCGACGTCGTGGTAGTCACCCACCTGTGTCGCCGCCAGCCTGGCCGAACTGCCCTCGGCCTCGGCGAGGACGCTGATCTCGATGCCGAGGTGGACGGCGGGCGGGATCATCATGCGGGCGAGCTGGCCGCCACCGATCACGCCGACACGAAGAGCCGTCATCGGACGACCGTCCCGCTCAACTGCGGTGAGTCCGGAGTTCCACCGACCGTGCACCGGTACGTGACGTTGGCGACACCGACGTCGCCTCCTGTGTAGAGCCCGGCGACGTCGATGGTGCGCCCCCCGGGCCCCTGCACGAGGGTCTGCGACGAACGGTCGTTCCAGGTGTAGTCCGCGCCCTGCGACCTCGTGGCCTCGTTCCGACAGGCGTCGTAGGCGCGGGCGTCGGTCCAGCCGTCCGCCTGGTCGGACGGCACGGGGACAGGCGTCTCGACGGTGTCGTTCGGGTCGTCCGTCGGCGCCGTGGGGGCGACCGTCTCGGCCCCCGTGTCGGGAGCCGACGGTGATGCGGTCGACGTCGGGCTGAAGCTCGACACCGTCGGCGTCGGGTCGTCGTCGCCGCTCGTGCACGCGGAGAGGGAGAGGGCCAGGGCCCCGGCGGTCAGCATGGCGATGAGGGCCCGGTTCGTCATGCGGTCATCGTATCGGTGGCATCCGGCCGGGCGGCGTCGACCTGCCGGACGGGGCCCGGCACCGGCACGAGATCGCGCACCCACAGCTCGTCGCGAGGCTACGGTCGCCCGAGCCCCCGGAACTCGAACCCGGCCTCGCGCCACTCGGCGGGGTCGAACACGTTGCGCGCGTCGACGATGCGTCGCCGGGAGACGAGGGCGACGACGTCGGCCGGACGCAGCGCCTTGAACTGCGCCCATTCGGTGAGGACCAACACGAGCTCGGCGTCGCGGAGGGCGGTGGGGACGTCCCCGACGTAGGTGAGGTCGGGAGCCAGCCGGGCGGCGGTCTCGTTGGCCTCGGGGTCGTGGACGACCACGTCGGCCCCGGCGGCGTGCAGTCGTCGGGCGACGTCGAGGGCCGGCGAGTCGCGGACGTCGTCGCTGTCGGGCTTGAACGCCACCCCGAGGACGGCGACACGCGCACCGCGCACCTCGCCGAGCAACTCGCCCGCGAGCTCGACGACGCGGTCGCGGCGGCGCAGGTTCACGGCGTCGACGTCGGCGAGGAAGTCCAGGGACTCGAGCCCCAACTCGCGCGATCGAGCCCGGAACGCTCGGATGTCCTTCGGCAGGCACCCGCCGCCGAAGCCGAGGCCGGCGTTGAGGAACCGGCGGCCGATGCGGGCGTCGTGCCCGATCGCGTCGGCCAGCTGCGTCACGTCCGCACCGGTGGCCTCGGCGATCTCGGCCATCGCGTTGATGAACGAGATCTTCGTCGCGAGGAACGCGTTGGCCGAGACCTTCACCAGTTCGGCCGTCGCGTACCCGGTCACGAGCCGGGGCGTGCCCGTCGCCAGAGCCGTCGCGTAGACCTCGTCGAGCACGGCCGTCGCCCGCTCACCGGCGTCACCGTCGGGCACTCCGTAGACGAAGCGGTCGGGCGCGACGGTGTCGGCCACGGCGAAGCCCTCGCGGAGGAACTCGGGGTTCCAGGCCAGGTCGGCCCCGGAGGAGGCGCGGACCAGGTCGGCGAGTCGGCTCGCGGTGCCGACGGGAACGGTGGACTTGCCCACCACGAGGTCGCCGTCGGCGAGGTGGGGCAAGAGCCCCTGGACCGCGGCGTCGACGTAGGTGAGGTCGGCCGCGTCGCTGCCCGGGGTCTGCGGGGTGCCGACGGCGACGAAGTGGACCTGCGAACCGGCGGCGTCGGCCGGTTCGGTCGAGAACCGCAGTCGCCCCGAGTCGAGGGCCCGGCGGAGGGCCTCGGGCAGGCCGGGTTCGAAGAACGGGGCGTGACCCGACGAGAGCAGGGCGATCTTGCCCGGGTCGACGTCGATGCCGACCACGTCGTGCCCGAGGTCGGCCATGCACGCGGCGTGCACGGCTCCGAGGTAACCGCAACCGATGACTGAGATTCGCATTGTAATATCCTATATCACGCGAGCCGGATCAGATGACCCGGTCGTCGCCCCATGAGGTGGTGTCGGCGTGTCCGACGGACTGCTCGTGTTGGCGACGCTGCGCGACGCTGTTGAGGTTCGACTCCATCAGGTCGTGCAGGGTCGATTGGACGAGGTCGGCCGACGGCACGTCCCAGAGGACGAGCGGACGGTCGAGGCCGGTGTTGATCAGGACGTCTCCGCTGCGGAAGGCGCTCTGCACCGAGTTCTTGCGCACCGTGAGGTCGTAGCCGCGGCTGTGGAGCAACTCTTGACGAGTGCGCACGAACAGCCCCTTGCGCACGACGAGGCGACGCGAGGTGATGACGTAGCGCTTGCCGAGCCAGATCAGCACGGGCACCAACCAGAGCAGAACGATGAGGGCGACGGCCGCACCCAGCACGACGTAGTTCTGCCAGGCGACGTCGAAGCGACCTCCGAAGTAGCCGGTGGCCGCGCAGATGCCGACGAGCCCGAGGGACGGCCAGAACAGCACGCGGGCATGGGGACGCAGCCGCGCGACGACGTACTCGGTCGGCTGTGGTCCGTCGCTGCTCACAGGCTCATTCATACCGCAGATGCGTGACGTCACCCGAAGCGACGGCCGTCAGCCCGCCGGTCGAGGCGGAACGCACGACCAACCGGCCCGCCTCGTCGACGTCGACGGCCTCGCCCACGAGAGCCGCGCCTCCGGGGAGTTCGACGCGGACGTCGCGCCCGAGCGTCGCGCAGTGCGTGCGCACCAGCGCCAGGGCGCCGCTCGCCACGGCGTCGCCCCGGGCCGCGACGAGGTCGGCGACGAACCGGGCCAGACCGGAGACCCAGGCCGACAGCACGGCGTCGGCGAGCTCGAGAGCCGTGCCCCGTGCACCGTGCAGACCGAGCGACGTCGAGGTCGGCGTCGGCAGCTCGTCGGCCGGCACCGTGAGGTTGACCCCGGCCCCCACGACCACGGCGCTCGCGTCGGGCCTCAGCTCGGCGAGCAGACCGCAGACCTTTCCGCCGGCCACCTGCACGTCGTTGGGCCACTTCAGCGTGACGTCGCCACCCGGGAGCAGGCCCTGGACGGAGGCGCGCATCGCGACGCCGGCGAGGAGCGGCACCCAGCCGAGCGAGTCGACCGGCAGGTCGCCGCGGCGCAGCAGGACGCTCGCCGCGAGGGAACGACCGGGCGCGGTCTCCCACCGTCGACCGAGCCGGCCCCTCCCGGCGGACTGGTCGAGGGTCAGCCAGGTCGCCAGGTGCGGCTCGTCGACGGCGGCCAGCAGGTCGGCGTTGGTCGATCCGGTGGACTCGAGCACCACGAGACGGGGGCTGACGGACGCGCTGAGGGGGAAGTCCATCGGGTCAGCCTAGGCGGCCTCGGTTGACGACTCCTACGACGTACGACGGCGTCCACGCGTGGAAACCTCCAACGGATGGCTGCGGGTCGGTCAGTAGAGTGAAGCGCGTGACTCCTGACTCCGCGCCACCCACCGACGCCGCGCCCGACCTGCACACCACCGCGGGCAAGCTCGCCGACCTCAAGGCCCGCTATCACGAGGCCGTGACGGCCAGCGGCGAGGCCGCGATCGCGAAGCAGCACGCCAAGGGCAAGAAGACGGCCCGCGAACGGATCGACGAGTTGCTCGACCCGGGCTCGTTCGTCGAACTCGACGAGTTCGTCCGACACCGCACCCACGCCTTCGGCATGGAGGCCAAACGGCCCTACGGCGACGCGGTCGTCACGGGAACGGGCACGATCCACGGCCGCCAGGTCGCGGTCTACTCGCAGGACTTCACCATCTTCGGCGGCTCGCTCGGCGAGGTGGCGGGTGAGAAGATCATCAAGGTCATGCAGCTGGCCCTCAAGACCGGGGTGCCCATCATCGGCATCCTCGACTCGGGCGGAGCGCGCATCCAGGAGGGCGTCGTCGCCCTGGGCAAGTACGGCGAGATCTTCCGACTGAACACGGCCGCCTCGGGCGTCATCCCCCAGATCTCGCTGATCATGGGCCCCGCGGCCGGAGGCGCGGTGTACTCCCCCGCGCTGACCGACTTCGTGATCATGGTCGACAAGACCAGCCACATGTTCGTCACCGGCCCGGACGTCATCAAGACCGTGACGGGCGAGGACGTGGGCTTCGAGGAGCTCGGCGGAGCCCTGACCCACAACAAGGTCTCGGGCGTGTCGCACTACCTGGCGAGCGACGAGGACGACGCCCTCGACTACGCCCGCGCGCTGCTCTCGTACCTGCCCGACAACAACCTGGCCGACCCGCACGTCTTCGACGTGCCGGTCGAACTCGAGACCACCGACCACGACCGCCAGCTGAACACGCTGATCCCGGACAGCCCGAACCAGCCCTACGACGTCATGACCGTCATCGACCACGTCGTCGACGACGGCGAGTTCCTCGAGGTCCAGCCGCTGTTCGCGCCCAACATCGTCGTGGGCTTCGGCCGGGTGGAGGGCCGTCCGGTGGGCGTCATCGCCAACCAGCCGTCCGCCATGGCCGGCACCCTCAACATCGAGGCCGGCGAGAAGGCCAGTCGTTTCGTGCGCTTCTGCGACGCGTTCAACATCCCGATCCTCACCCTGGTCGACGTGCCCGGCTACCTGCCCGGCACGGACCAGGAGTGGACCGGTGTCATCCGTCGCGGAGCCAAGCTGCTCTACGCCTACGCCGAGGCCACGGTCCCGCTCGTGACGGTCATCACCCGCAAGGCGTACGGCGGCGCCTACATCGTCATGGGGTCGAAGCAGTTGGGTGCCGACATCAACCTCGCGTGGCCCACGGCCGAGATCGCCGTGATGGGCGGTCAGGGCGCCGTCAACATCCTTTACCGCAACGAGATCAAGGCGGCGGCCGAGGCGGGCGAAGACGTGGCGGCCGTGCGCACGCGACTGGCCAACGAGTACACCTACAACGTGGCGAGTCCCTTCCTCGCCGCGGAGCGGGGCGAACTCGACGGTGTCGTCGAACCGGCCGCGACCCGCGTCGCCGTCATCAAGGCACTGCGGGCCCTCAAGACCAAGCGGGCGACCCTGCCGCCGAAGAAGCACGGGAACATCCCCCTGTGAGTGGTCGCCACGCCGCCGACTCCCCCGACCCGGCGGACTCCCCCACCGACCCGGTCGAGCAGCCGTCGGCTCCCCTCATCAGGGTCGTCGCCGGGGACCCGACGCCCGACGAACTGGCGGCCGTCACGGCGCTGCTCGCCGCCGTCGCGGCCGGCCGGGCCGAATCGACGACGACGACGTCCTCCCGACCCACGACGTCGGGCTGGACGCGATCGGCCCGGGCACCCCGTCCCGTCATCACGGCCGGAGAAGGCCGCTGGCGGGGTTTCGAGGGCTGACGCCCCCGGAACGGGGGTAGACGCAGTCATCTTCCCCCACCTGTCCCCCTAAATGACGACTGCACCCGGGGCCCCGACCCACCATGCTTGCTCTTGCTAGGTGTCTCTCTCGGAGTCACACCACCAGCAGGACCACATGGGTAGTGGATTCCTGCCGGGGGGAGTCAGGGCGACATTCGGGTTGCCGCCCTGACTCAGGGTCTCGGAAGGGCCGGACGATCGTCCGGCCCTTCCCACTTCCACCCGCCCCGTTGCGAGGCTGCCTGGTGGGTGATCAGGGCGCCGAGCGAGGGATCTGCAGCCAGAGCTGCACCTCGTCGGCGTCGTCGTCCTCGTCCGCGTCGGCCGAGACGCCCCGGCCGAGGGCGCTCGACGACAGGTCCGGCGAACCGAGCCCGACGACCGTGACGGCGTCGTCCCCCCCGCCCTGGACGGTCCGGACGATGATGCGATCGGCGAGCGAGCCGCGGAGGGCCTCGGCGAGCACGGCATGGACCCGCCGCAGGTCGGTGGGCCCGAGGTCGTCGAGGCCTCCCTCGTCGAGGAGGCTGACGACGGCCCCGCGACGGCGCGCCGCCATGACCTCGTGACGCACGTCGTCGTCGAGGAGGCGGCGTCCCCGGATCTCGTCCCGGATCGCCCCCTCGAGGTTCAGGCACTCCTGTCGCTCGTCCGCGGTCAGGTCACCGTGCCGATCGACGATGGTCTGGAGCATCGGTCGTGCCGTCCGGCCCGTCTGCAGCAGCCGGTACTGCCGCTCGTTCACGTGGGCTTCCTGCGCGGCCTGCCAGTCCGCCGCCTCGTGCTCGGCGAGGATGAACTCACGCGTCTCGCGCCCGGCACGCGTCAGCGTGCTCGACATCGCGTGGCTGAAGGCGACCCAGACCACGCTGCCGACGATGCCGAGGTCGGCGATCTGTTCGGCCCCGGCCCAGAGCACCCCGTGAGCCGCCATGAATCCGACCCCGAGCCAGGCGAACCCCTGGCGGCGTCTCGTCGACACGATCACCATGAGCGTGCCCACGGCCGCCACGTACCACGTGGCGTAGCCGTTCTTCACCGAGCTGTCGAGCTCTGAGGTCACGACCAGCGGGAGGACGATGCTGACGGCGAGGCAGAACGAGGCCAGCCACACGGGCATGATGACATGGCGGCTGGGCCACAGCACGGCCACGGTCGCCGCGGCGTACAACACCATGCACGCGACGACGGGAAGCGGATCGGTGAACCGGTCCAACGAGGCAACGGCGAGGACCAGATGGTAGGCCGAGAAGACGGCGGCGAGCGAGACGATCAGCCACCGCGGCACGGAGACCCTCACGCGACGCCCTCCGGGATGCCCGTCTCGTCGGCGCGGTCGGGCGAGGGACGGGGAGCCGATCCTCCCTCGAGGAGGGCGCCGACCGGCCACTGCAGTCGCACGAGGGTTCCGCGCCCCGGTGCCGAGTCGATGGTCGCGAGTCCGCCGGCGTTGTTCAGCCTCTCGTGGATCGACACCCGGACACCCAGACGCTCGGTCGGCACCGTCGCCGGCTCGAAGCCCTTGCCCGTGTCGCCGACCTCGACGGTCGTGAGGCCGGTCGCCTCGCGGGTGACGTCGACCCACCGCCGGACACCGGGCGCGTCCCCGGCGTGCTGGGAACTGTTCACCAGGGCCTGCACGGCGGCGGAGTAGAGGGCCTCCGCGGCGGTGGACGGGATGCCCTCGCCCTCGATCGGGCCCCGGCGCAGCTCGACGGAGACGCCCAGGTCCGACACGGCGGCTTCGATGCGGTCGACCATGCCCGTGACCGTCGTGTCGGACTCGTCGAACGGAGTCGTGCTCGCCGCCGCCGAGAGGTGGGACATCGCGTTCCGGGCCATGTTGGTCGACAGCTCACGCTCTTCGGGCGACCAGGCCCTGGCCGCCTGGATGAAGGTCGTGAGCACGCTGTCGTGCACGATGGCGTCGACCTGCACCCGTTCGAGCTCGGTGGCGTGCTCGCGGATCGCCTCGGAGTACCGCGCGACCGCGGTCGCCTGGGCCTGGTCGACGTTCGCGGCCGCCTGGCGCAGGATCACCACGAGGATCAGGACCGCACCGCCGAGCAGGATCGCGTAGACGGAGTCGAGGGTCGCGCGCTGCGGGGAGACCGCTCCGCCCGACGGCGTCAGGCGGATGAAGCCGTAGACGGCGGGGGCGACGAAGAGGTAGCCGGTCGCGATCCAGGTGGAGAACGCCGACGCGGCCGAGGCCGTGGCGACGGTGCACAGGTACCAGAGCCAGGGCACGCTCGCCTGGACCTCGCTGGGGTCGTCGACGGCGAGGGGCCAGGTGACCAGCGCGATCAGGTAGGCGATCGCGACGAAGGCCTCGACCGTGGTCACGCCGCGCTGCACGAGGCTCGCCACGACCAACGCCAGGAACCCGCCGAACATGGCCAGGCCGATCACCCAGGCCCAGGCGAGCTGCATGCTCCCGACCTGACCGATCATCCCGGGCAGGGCCTGCAGGCCGAACACGAGACCGGCCGCGGCGATGATGCGCCCCAGCACCTTGTCGAGCAGGGCACGACTGATCGGGTTGCGCGGGGGCCGCAAGGGTCCGAGCGGGAGCGGGCCGGTCAGCCGACCCTCACCGGCCATCGCCACCGTCCGCGTCGAGCCCCGGCAGGATGCCGTCCTCGACGGCGCGACGGAGGAGGTCGACCTTGGTGGGTGCCGGGCGTCCGACCTCGACGTACTTGACGCGGATGCGGTCGAGGTACTCGCGGGCCGTCGAGTAGCCGATGCCGAGCTGTTGGGCGGCCAGCTTCAGCGGCAGACCCGAGGCGTAGAGGTGCAGGATCTCGCGCTCGCGACGACCGAGCTGGGCCTTGGCGAAGTCGCGGTCGGCATCGATCGCGCTCGCCCACTCGAGGTTGTTGAGCACGTCGCCGCGGGCGACCGTAGCGACCGCGGCCATGACGGTCTTCGTGGCGGAGGACTTCGGGATGACGCCGGCCGCCCCCGCGGCGAGCGCCTCACGGACCGAGGCGACCCGGTCGGCGATGCTGTGCACGAGGACGGCCGACCCCGTCGCCTGGACGCGCTTGACGTTCTCGGTGACGGTCGAGCCGTCGCCGAGCGACAGGTCGAGGACGACGACGTCGACCTCGCGACCCGCGAGGTTCTCGACGAACTCCTGCACGCCGGCGGCGGTGAGGATCACCTCGAAGCCCTCGTTCTGGCACGCGGCCTGGATGCCGAGCCGCACCGACTCGTGGTCGTCGACGACGGCGACCCGCACGGGTGCTGTCTGGCGGGTGGCGATGGGGGTCTCGGTCGTGATGTCTGACACGGTGATCCTTCGGTCGGCGTGTGCCCTGGTCCCTGAATCCCGGGCGTGCACGGGGTACATCGTAACCGGACGGCGGCTCAGGCCGGCAGCAGGCGCACCACCGTCTCGACGTGGTGCGTGTTCGGGAAGAGGTCGTACGCCTGCAGGGCGTCGAGCGCGTAGCCCCGCTCGGCGAAGAGGGCCACGTCCCGGGCGAGGGCGACCGGGTCGCACGCGACGTAGACGACCTGGGCCGGGCGGAGGGCCGCGATCTCGGACACCACGTCGCGCCCGGCGCCCGAGCGGGGCGGGTCGAGCACGACCGTCGCGGCGGCGAGGCGCTCGCGCTCGGCGTCGCTCGCCTGCGACGCGGTCTGGCGCAACCAGCGCTCGACGCGTCCCGTCACGGCCGACGCGCCGATCCACTCGGCCAGGTTCTCGGACGCGTGCTCGGTGGCCCGCTCGTCGCTCTCGACGCTCGTGATGCGCGTCCCCGCACCGAAGCGGTCCCCCACGGCGGCGGCGAGGAGTCCGACCCCGCCGTACAGGTCGAGGTTGGCGCCCTTCGGGTCGAAGCGCTCGGGGTCGATCATGGTCTGCACGGCGGCGGTGAGCGTGGCCGCTGCCTCGCGGTGCACCTGCCAGAAGCCGCCGTCGTCGAGCCGGAACTCGCGGTCGCCGACGACCTCGGTGATGGTCGAGCGGGCCTGCCGCCCGATGATCAGACGCGCGCCCCCGCCGCTCGGGGCGACGACGTCGACGTGTTCCTCGCCGGGGAAGGCGTCACCCAGCGGCGCCACCTCGGCGACCTCCGGCGACGCGAGCGGCAGGTCGGGCACGTGCACGACCCGGTGCGACCGAGCCGCGTACTGACCAGGACGCCCCTCGGCGTCGAGGTGCAGGCGCAGGCGCGTGCGCCACCCGGTGCCGCCGCGCTCGTCGTCGCCGGGCAGGGCCTCGACCGAGACGCGGCCGTCGGCGTCGGCGATCCCGCCCATGCGGGTCAGCGCGTCGACCACCACGCGTCGCTTCAGCTCGCGCTGGTGGCCGAGCTCGACGTGCCCGAACTCGGCGCCGCCGGCACGGTCGGTCGGATCGACCTCGAGGGCGGCCGCGCCCCACACGTGGGGTCGACGGTGCTCGCTCGCCTCGAGGACGCGCACCGTGTCGGCCCGCCAGAACGCCTTCTTGCGGTCGTCGTTGATGCGCGCCACGACCTTCTCGCCGGGCAGGGTGTCGGTCACGAACACGACCCGCCCGTCGAGTCTGGCCACCGAGATGCCCCCGTGTGCGATGCCCGTCACGTCCAGTTCGACCTCGCGGCCCAGCATGTCTCCCATGCGTCGAGTCTGACAGGCTGGGCGGCATGACCGTCCCGCTCTACCTGGCCAGCACCTCCCCCGCCCGTCTCGCCCTGCTGCGCGCCGCCGGCGTCGAGCCGGTGCTGATCAGTCCCGGTGTCGACGAAGAAGCCGCGGTCGCGGTCGAGTCGACACGGCTCGGCCGAGCGCTCACGGCGGCCGAGACGGTGCAGCACCTCGCCAGGCTCAAGGCCGAGGCCGTGCTCGACACGGTCGTCGACGGCCGCCCCCTCGACGGGTTGGTCCTCGGGGGCGACAGCGCCTTCGAGTTCGACGGCGAGGTGCACGGCAAACCCCACGAGCCCGCCCTGGCGCTCGACCGGTGGCGCCGCATGGCCGAGATCGGCCACGGCACCCTCTGGTCGGGTCACTGGCTGGTCGACCACCGCGGTGGCGCTCCGCGCGTCACCGCCGAGACCCCCTCAGGAGGCGCGGGCCGGGTCGCGAGCGCCTCCCTCACCTTCGCCGACGACCTCGATCCGCGCGAGCTCGCGGCCTACGTCGAGACGGGCGAGCCGCTCGAGGTCGCGGGGGCCTTCACGATCGACGGTCGGGCATCCGCGTTCATCACGCACATCGAGGGCACCCCGAGCGCCGTCGTCGGACTCTCGGTGCCCGTGCTGCGGTCGCTCGTCCGGGGCTTCGGCGTGCCGTGGCACGAGCTGTGGACCTCGCCGACCGCCGGCTCCTTGTAGGTTCTGCCTCGCGCCTCCTCGTCCTTTTTGTGCACGTCAGCCAAAGGCGGACGGGAAGGGCGCAATAGGGTGGGGAACTATGCCGCGTATCAGCAAGGTCCTCATCGCCAATCGTGGAGAGATCGCCGTCCGCGTGATCCGGGCCGCACGTGACGCCGGAATCGGCTCGGTGGCGGTCTACGCCGACCAGGACCGCGATGCCCAACACGCCCGCCTCGCCGACGAGGCCTACGCCCTGGGCGGGACGACGAGCGCCGAGACCTACCTGGTCATCGACAAGATCCTCTCGATCGCCCGCCGCTCGGGTGCCGACGCCGTGCACCCCGGCTACGGCTTCCTCGCCGAGAACGCGGACTTCGCCCGGGCCGTCCAGGCCGCGGGCCTGGTCTGGATCGGCCCGTCGCCCGAGGCCATCGAGCAGCTGGGCGACAAGGTCTCGGCCCGGCACATCGCCGAGCGCGTCGGCGCCCCGCTCGCCCCCGGCACCCTCAACCCCGTCTCGGGCGCCGACGAGGTGCTCGAGTTCGTCGACCAGCACGGCCTCCCCGTCGCGATCAAGGCGGCCTTCGGCGGCGGCGGACGCGGTCTCAAGGTCGCCCGCACCCGCGAAGAGGTCCCCGAGCTGTTCGACTCGGCCACCCGCGAGGCCGTCGCGGCCTTCGGACGCGGCGAGTGCTTCGTCGAGAAGTACCTCGACCAGCCCCGCCACGTCGAGACCCAGTGCCTGGCCGACGCACACGGGAACGTCGTCGTCGTGTCGACCCGCGACTGCTCGCTGCAGCGCCGTCACCAGAAGCTCGTCGAAGAGGCCCCCGCACCGTTCCTCACCGACGAGCAGACCACGAAGCTGTACGAGTCGTCGAAGGCCATCCTCCGCGAGGTCGGCTACGTCGGTGCCGGCACCTGCGAGTTCCTGATCGGCAAGGACGGCACCGTCTCGTTCCTCGAGGTCAACACGCGCCTCCAGGTCGAACACCCCGTGTCCGAAGAGGTCACCGGCATCGACCTCGTCCGCGAACAGTTCCGCCTCGCCGAGGGCGGCGTGCTCGACTACGACGACCCCGAGGCCCGCGGCCACTCGTTCGAGTTCCGCATCAACGGCGAGGACGCCGGTCGGGGCTTCATGCCCGCACCCGGTCCGATCCACGTCTTCAAGGCCCCGGGCGGTCCCGGCGTCCGCGTCGACAGCGGCGTCCAGGCCGGCGACGAGATCAGCGGGTCGTTCGACTCGCTTCTCGCCAAGCTGATCGTCACGGGTTCTTCGCGAGAGGACGCCCTCGAGCGTTCCCGTCGCGCCCTGGCCGAGTTCGAGGTCGCCGGCCTGCCGACCGTGCTGCCGTTCCACCGTGCCATCGTCGACGACCCCGCCTTCGCGCCGGCCGACGGTGCAGCGTTCTCCATCTACACCCGCTGGATCGAGACCGAGTTCGACAACACCATCCCCGCGTGGAGCGGCGAGGCCGAGGCCCCCCGGCCGGCCGACGAACGCGACACCGTCGTGGTCGAGGTGGGCGGAAAGCGCCTCGAGGTCTCGCTGCCGGCGGGCCTCGGGTCGCGCACCGCGCCTCCTGCGGTCGCGCCCAAGCGCCGGGGCGCGCCCCGGTCGTCGGTCGTCACCGCGACCGGTGCCGAGGTCAAGGCTCCGATGCAGGCCACCGTCGTCAAGCTCGCGGTCGAGGCCGGTCAGCAGGTCGTCAAGGGCGACCTGGTGCTCGTCCTCGAGGCCATGAAGATGGAGCAGCCCGTCGCCGCCCACCGCGACGGCACCGTCTCGGGCATCGCGGCCGTCGTCGGCGAGACGGTCTCGTCGGGTCACGTCCTGCTCAGCATCGACTGACCCCCGCGCCGGGCCCGGCGGCGACCGGGGACGCGCGTCGGCAGACCCTAGAGTGGACGCCATGTCTGAGACCACCACGCACCCGCTCGACGACCGCGCCGCCGACCCCTTCGAGGTCGCCCGCACCGCCGCCGCCGAGATCGCCGAGAAGACCGGCGTCGCCCGACACGACATCGCCCTGACGCTGGGCAGCGGTTGGGCCAAGGCCGCCGACCTGATCGGTGAGACCGTCGCCGAGGTCCCCGCGACCGAGATCACCGGCTTCGCCGCGTCGGCCGTCGTCGGCCACACGAGCTCGATCCGCAGCATCGCACTGCCCTCGGGCAAGCACGCCCTCGTCATGGGCGCCCGCACCCACTACTACGAGGGCCACGGCGTGCGTCGGGTCGTGCACGGCGTGCGCACGGCCGCCGCCACGGGCGCGACGACCATGATCCTGACGAACGGTGCCGGGGGCATCAAGGAGACCTGGAAGCCCGGCACGCCGGTGCTGATCAGCGACCACATCAACCTCACGGCGGACTCGCCCCTCGAGGGCGCGACGTTCATCGACCTGACCGACCTCTACTCGACGCGCCTCCGCGACGTCGCCCGCGGCATCGATCCCGAGCTCGACGAGGGCGTCTACACGCAGTTCCGCGGCCCGCACTACGAGACGCCGGCCGAGGTGCAGATGGCCAAGGCCATCGGCGGGCACATCGTGGGCATGTCCACGGCCCTCGAGGCCATCGCCGCGCGCCAGTCCGGCATGGAGGTGCTCGGCATGTCGCTGATCACCAACCTGGCCGCGGGCATCCAGAAGACGCCGCTCAGCCACGCCGAGGTGCTCGAGGCCGGGCGCGACGCCGAGGCCAAGATCAGCGACCTGCTCGCCCGCATCGTGGCGGCCCTGTGAGCGGCGACGTGACGGGGTCCGGCAGCGACGGCTCCCCGGTCTCGTCCGACCTCGAGCGGTTGATCGCATCGGCTACCGCCTGGCGCGACCAGGACCCCGACGACGAGACGCGCGACGAGCTCGACCGATTGCTGACCCGGGCCGGCTCCGACGACGCCGACGCCTCGTCCGAACTCGCCGACCGCTTCGCCGGTCGCCTGCAGTTCGGCACGGCCGGCCTGCGCGGCGCCCTCGGCTCGGGTCCGAACCGCATGAACCGCGTGCTCGTGGCGCAGGCCGCGGCCGGCTTCGCGGCCTTCCTGCGGGGCCGCGAGTCGAGCCCCTCCATCGTCATCGGCTACGACGGGCGCAAGAACTCCGACGTCTTCGCGCGGGACACGGCCGAGATCATGGCCGCCGCGGGCGTCGCGGCCACGATCCTGCCCCGCGCCCTCCCGACCCCGGTGCTGGCCTTCGCCGTGCGCCACCTCGACGTCAGCGCAGGCGTCATGGTGACCGCGAGCCACAACCCGGCGCAGGACAACGGCTACAAGGTCTACCTCGGCGGTGTCGACGCCGGCTCGCAGATCGTGTCCCCGGTCGACGGCGAGATCGCCGCCGAGATCGAGAAGGCCGCGCAGTCCCCCGTCACGCGACTGGCCCGTTCCGACGACTACCGCGAGGCCGGTGACGACCTCGTCATGGAGTACGTCCGTCGCACCGCCGCGGTGGCCGGCACGGCGGCGAACGGTCGTCAGCCACGGGTCGTCTACACCGCGATGCACGGCGTCGGGTGGGAGGTCGCACGCCGCGTGTTCGCGACCGCCGGCTTCACCGAGCCGATCCCGGTCGGCGAGCAGAGCGCCCCCGACCCGGCGTTCCCGACCGTGGCCTTCCCCAACCCGGAAGAGCCGGGCGCCCTGGACCTCGCGTACGCCACGGCCGGCCGCGTCGAGGCCGACCTGGTCATCGCCAACGATCCCGACGCCGACCGGCTCGCGGTCGCGATCCCCGTCGACGGCGGCTGGCGTCGACTCAGCGGCAACGAGGTCGGCTCGCTGCTCGGCTGGCGCGCCGCAGAACGGGCACGACGGGACGACCGCGACGGCACCCTGGCCGCGAGCATCGTCTCGTCGCCCGCCCTGCGCGAGATCGCCCGGGTACACGGACTCGACTACGTCGACACGCTCACGGGATTCAAGTGGGTCTCCCGCGTCGGAGGGCTGCTCTACGGCTACGAAGAGGCACTCGGCTACCTCGTCGACCCCGACGTCGTCCGCGACAAGGACGGGATCTCGGCCGCGGTCGACCTCCTCGCCCTCGCCACCGAGCTGCACACGGCCGGGTCGAGCCTGGCCGAGCACCTCGTCGCCTTCGACGAGCGGTTCGGCGCCTACGCCTCCTCGCAGATCTCGATCCGGGTCGAGGACCTCGCCACCATCACGGACCTCACCGACGGTCTCCGCCGGCGCCCGCCGTCGACGATCGGCTCGCACCGCGTCGACCGGGTGGACGACTTCCGGGACGGGTTCGGAGCCTTCCCCGCGGGCGACATCCTCCGCTACTGGCTCACCGACGGCTCACGCGTCATCGTCCGCCCGAGCGGCACCGAGCCGAAGCTCAAGGTCTACATCGACGCGTCGAGCACCGAGGGCGACGCCGTCGCCCGTCGAGCCGCCGCCGAGGCGGCCGTGGCCGATCTCGACGCGGGCATGCGCGACCTCCTGGCCTGACGGTCGGGGCGGTGACCGCCCGGACGACGAGAGAGACCCCGGAGGCGCGAACTGCGCCTCCGGGGTCTCTCTCGTCGTGGCCGGTCCGGTTCGCCCCGGTGCCGCACGCCGCGGTCAGCCGAGCGACTTCTGCAGCTTCTCGGTGAGCTCCGCCTGGTCGAAGTGGTTCTGGATGACGATGACGTCGGCGAACGTGGAGCCGATGGCCTCGACGAACTCGGCCGACGTGAGGATCACCTGCGCATCGTCACCGACCGTCGCGATCGAGCCGATGTCGGCCGCGACCACGTCGGCCTCGATGTCGAGCTTGGCCAGGACCCGCTCGGCGTTGACCTTGAGGATTCCGCTGCTGCCGATGCCGGCGCCGCAGATGGTGACGATCTTCATTGTGGGGAGGTCTCG
Organism: Frigoribacterium sp. CFBP 13605; assembly: GCF_014839405.1. Classification (NCBI taxonomy): domain Bacteria; kingdom Bacillati; phylum Actinomycetota; class Actinomycetes; order Micrococcales; family Microbacteriaceae; genus Frigoribacterium; species Frigoribacterium sp. CFBP 13605. Next base: position 127,281 of record NZ_JACYNS010000002.1, read on the forward strand.
ATCCGTGGGAGGGCGATCAGGCGGGGACGCCCATGAGCCGCCGCACCTCGTCGACCGAGGAGGCGTCCGCGAGGGCTGGGATGACGGAGGCCTCGTTGAAGACGTTCGCCAGGTCGGCGATCGACTCGAGGTGGCCGCCGACGGTGACGATCGCGAGGCCGAGGACCACGCTGACCGGGTCGTTGTGCGGGTGCCCGAACGGAACGGGCTCGGCCAGGGTCACGACGGCCAGGCCGTCGCGGACGACGTCGTCACCGGGCCGTGCGTGGGCCAGGGCGAGACCGGGGGCGATGACCACGTAGGGGCCGTGTTCGTCGATCATGCGGACCATCTCGTCGCCGTAGCCCTCGCGGGCGGCACCGGAGTCGACCAAGGCACGACCGGCCACCCGGACGGCCTCACGCCAGTCGACGACCTGGGCGCCGATGACGACGGCCTCGTCCGGGAGCGGCGGGAGCGCCATGTCAGGCCCCCTCGAAGCCGGCGGTGATGCGGTCGGCCAGCGCCTCGCGGTCCTCGAGGGGCAGGAAGCACGACGCGGCGGCGTTGAGCTGGAAGGTCTCGTGGTCGTCGAGGTCGTAGTCGAAGGCCTGGCTGAGCAGGGCGAGCTCTTTGCAGAGGCTCGTGTCGCTCATCAGGCGGTTGTCGGTGTTGACCGTCACGCCGTAGCCGAGCTGGTACAGCAGGTCGAAGGGGTGGTCGTCGAGGTCCGTTCCCCAGGCGGCGATGGCACCGGTCTGCAGGTTCGACTGCGGCGACAACTCGAGCGGGATCTCGCGGTCGCGCACCCACGACGCGATCGGCCCGATCTCGACGGTGGAGGTCGACCCCTTGCTCGCGACGACGCGGATGTCTTCGGCGATGCGGACCCCGTGGCCGAGCCGGAGGGCCCGCCCGTCGATCAACGCACCCCGGATGCTGTCGAGACCGTCGGCCTCGCCCGCGTGCACCGTGACGGGCATGAACTCGCGGGCCAACAGGTCGAAGGCGACCCTGTGGTCGGCGGCCGGGTACCCCGCCTCGGGACCGGCGATGTCGAAGGCCAGCACGCCGTTCTCGCGATGACGCACGGCGAGCTGGGCGATCTCGAGCGATCGCTCGCCCTGGCGCAGCGCACTCAGGATCTGCCCGACCGAGATCTCGTACCCGTCGTCGGCCAGCGACCGCACGGCCGACGCGAAGCCCGCCTGCACGGCCTCCACCGCCTGGTCGAGGGTGAGCCCCTGCCGTTGGTGTTGCTCGGGGGCCCAGCGCACCTCGGCGTGGAAGACGCCGTCGGCGGCCAGGTCGAGGACGAACTCGTGCGCGACCCGGGTCAGCTGCTCGCGGGTCTGCATGACCGCGACCGTGAGCTCGAAGGTCGCGAGGTAGTCGACGAGGGTGCCGGAGTCGGCGTTCTCGACGAACCAGCGGCGCAGCGCCTCGGGTTCGGACGCGGGGAGATCGATGCCGGCCTCGACCGCGAGGTCGACGATGGTCTCGGGCCGGAGTCCGCCGTCGAGGTGGTCGTGCAGCGAGACCTTCGGCAGGGCCGCGAGGCGCGGGCCCCCGTTCGGCAGCCGGTAGTCCTTGTCGGGAGCGCTCATGCCCTCAATCTACTAGCGCTCCGGGCGGCGACTCTGGACGCGCGCCACGAGAGAGGTGCGCTCTCCACGAGAACCGGCACCGCGCCTCCTGGACGGAGGCGCGGTGCCGGTGGGACGTGCTCGGGCGGGTCGTCAGCCGATGCGCTCGGCGACGATGGTGCGCGCCGCCGGAGCCTCGTCGCCGATCGTCCACGCCCCGTCGACGGCCTCGAGGGCACGCTCGAACCGCTCGGGTTCGTCGGTGTGCAGGGTGAAGAGGGGCTGGCCCTCGGTGACCCGGTCGCCCGGCTTCGCGTGCAGCTCGATGCCGGCCGCCGCCTGCACGGGGTCCTGCTTGCGGGCGCGACCGGCGCCGAGGCGCCAGGCACCGATGCCGAAGGGCAGCGCGTGCTGCTCGGTCAGGTGACCGCTGCGCCCGGCGGTGACGACGTGCGTCTCGCGGGCGGTCGGCAGCGCGGCGTCGGGGTCCCCGCCCTGGGCACGGATCATGCGCTTCCAGGCGTCCATGGCGCGTCCGTCGTCGAGGGCGGCCTCGACGTCGGCGTCGGGTCGACCCGCGAGGGTCAGCATCTCGCGGGCGAGTGCCACCGTGAGCTCGCGGATGTCTTCGGGGCCGCCTCCGGCGAGGGTCTCGACCGACTCGCGGACCTCGAGGGCGTTGCCGATGGTCAACCCGAGCGGCACGTTCATGTCGGTCAGCAGGGCGGTGGTCGCGACGCCGGCGTCGGTGCCGAGGTCGACCATCGTGCGGGCCAGCTCACGCGACCGCTCGATGTCCTGGATGAAGGCGCCCGACCCGAACTTGACGTCGAGGACGAGGGCGGCGGTGCCCTCGGCGATCTTCTTGCTCATGATCGACGACGCGATCAGCGGGATGGCCTCGACGGTGCCCGTGATGTCACGGAGCGCGTAGAGCTTGCCGTCGGCGGGGGCGAGGCCCGACCCGGCGGCGCAGACGACGGCGCCGCTGTCGGCCATGATCTCGCGCATGCGGTCGTTCGAGATCGAGGCCTGCCAGCCGGGGATCGACTCGAGCTTGTCGAGCGTTCCCCCGGTGTGGCCGAGGCCACGGCCCGAGAGCTGGGGCACGGCGACGCCGAACGAGGCGACGAGCGGGGCCAGCGGCAGGGTGATCTTGTCGCCGACGCCACCGGTGGAGTGCTTGTCGACGGTCGTCTTGCCGAGCCCGGCGAAGTCCATCGTCTCGCCCGACCGGATCATGGCCATCGTCATGTCGCGGATCTCTCGGCGCTCCATGCCGTTGAGGAAGATCGCCATGGTCAGCGCCGACATCTGCTCGTCCGCGACGTAACCGCGCGTGTACGCGTCGATCAGCCAGTCGATCTGCGCGGTGCTGAGGGCGTCGCCGCCCCGCTTGACGCGGATGAGGTCGACGGTGTCGAACGGTTCGACGGCGTTCTGGGTCACGGCGGGGCTCCTAGCGGTGGTGCGGTGGGTGGTGCGACGGCGCGACCACGGGGTCGCGACCGGGAGGGACGAGGAAGCGCGGGTCAGCCCTGCGAGGCGCGGTACGCCTCGAGCTGCCGCGGTCCGAACGCGTCGGGGATGACCTCGTCGATGGTCTTGAAGCCCGAGACGGTGTCGAGCACCATCGCTTCGTCGGAGTGTTCGTAGAGCAGCTGACGGCACCGCCCGCAGGGCATCAGGACCCCGCCGTTGCCGTCGACGCAGGCGAAGGCGACCAGACGGCCCCCTCCCGACATGACGAGGTCGGACACCAGTGAGCACTCGGCGCAGAGGGTTATGCCGTACGAGGCGTTCTCGACGTTGCAGCCCGAGACGATCCGACCGTCGTCCGTGACGGCCGCGGCCCCCACGGGGAAGTTCGAGTAGGGGACGTACGCCTTGCGCATGGCGTCGCGAGCCGCTCCGCGGAGGGCGTCCCAGTCGGTCTCGGCGAGCACGGACTCGCTGCTGCGGGCGGTCACGACTTGATGTAGGGCTTGCCCGAGGCCGCGGGGCCCCGGGACTGCCCGACCAGGCCGGCGACCGCGAAGATCGTCACGACGTACGGCAGCATGAGCATGAACTCGCTGGGCACCGGCGAACCGATGGCCCCGAGCACGTTCTGCAGGTTGCTCGCGAAGCCGAACAACAGCGCGGCGAGCGTGGCCCGGATCGGGTCCCACCGACCGAAGATGACCGCGGCCAGGGCGATGAATCCCGCGCCCGCCGTCATCTCTTTCTGGAAGTTGCCGAGCGAACCGAGCGTGAAGTACGCCCCGCCGAGGCCGGCGATCGCCCCTGCGAGGGAGACGTTCCAGAACCGGGTGGCGTTGACCTTGATGCCCACGGTGTCGGCCGCCTGCGGGTGCTCGCCCACCGAACGGAGGCGCAGCCCCCACCGCGTGCGGAAGAGACCGTAGAAGACGACCGCGATCGCGATGTACATCAGGTAGACGATGATCGTCTGACGGAAGAAGACCGGCCCGACGATCGGGATCTGGCTGAGGACCGGGATGTCGAGCTGCGGGAACCGCACGCCGCGGTTCAGCGACTCGGACTTCGACAGCACCTGCGAGTACAGGAAGCTGGTGAGGCCCGTGACGAGCACGTTGAGCACGACGCCGACGATGACCTGGTCGACGATGTAGCGGATGCTGAACACCGCCAGGACCATCGACACGAGCACGCCCGCGATCATCGCCCCGACCAGGCCGACGTAGGCCGACCCGGTCGCCGAGGCGACCATGGCCGAGACGAAGGCTCCGGCGAGCAACTGCCCCTCGATCGCGACGTTGACGACACCGACCCGCTCGCTGATGACACCGCCGAGGGCACCGAAGATCAGCGGGGTGCTGAGTGCGAGGGCGCCGAGCAGAAGACCGGGCACCGGGATGGTCTGACCGGCGCTCGCCCACGTGAGGAAGCCGAGCAGGAAGAGGACGCCGAACACGGCGATCAGCCAGATCGGCACCTTCTCGAAGCGGACGGCGCGCAGCACCGCGACCACCGTGATGACGGCCAGGAGCACCGTCAGCACGATGCCGGTGCCGGCCGCCGGCAGGACCGCGTCGGGCAGGGCGAAGAAGTCCGTCGTCGTCGACAGGCGGAAGGTGCTCTCGCCGTCCCGGGCGAGGCCGAGGAACAACACGGCGGCCACGATCGTGAAGATCGCGAACGCGATCGGGGCCTTGAGGCTGCGGGAGGAGGCCCGCGCCAGGTCGGGCGACGGCACGGCGGGGACCGCGGTGTCGGGGGTGAGCGTGCTCACTTGGTGACCACCGCCTCCTTGTTCGAGGCCTTGCGCACCGGGCGGAGGCCCGGGGCCGGCAGACGGAAGATCGCTCGGACCAGCGGGGGCGCGGCCACGAACAACACGATGAGGGACTGCACGACGAGCACGATGTCGATCGGCACGCCGTTGGCGGCCTGCATCGAGTACCCGCCGGCCTTGAGCGCGCCGAAGAGGACGCCGGCGCCGAACACTCCCCACGGCCGCGAACGACCGAGCAGCGCGACCGTGATCGCGTCGAAGCCGATGCCGGCGTCGATGCCCGAGGTGAAGCCGCTGGTCAGCGTGCCGAGCACCTGGGTCGACCCGGCGACGCCCGCGAGCGCACCCGAGATGAGCATCGCGTAGAGGTAGATGTTCTTGACGTTCATGCCGGCCGTGCGGGCTGCGTGCGGGTTCTCGCCGACGGCACGGAATCGGAAGCCGAGCGTCGACCGGTTGATCAGCCACCAGACGACGGCGGTGATCACGATGACCAGCACGAAGCCCCAGTTGAGGTTGTACCGGGCGCCGAACAGGTCGGGCAGGATCGCCGTGTCGAGCGTGGCGGGCGACTTGGGGTTCGCGCTGCCCGGAGCCTGCAGCAGGCCCTGCGTCCGCAACATGAAGGCCAACAGGTAGAAGGCGATGTAGTTGAGCATGATCGTGAGGATCACCTCGTGGGCGCCGGTGCGGGCCTTGAGCAGGCCCACGATGCCGCCCCACAGGGCACCCGCGGCGATGCCGGCGGCGAGGGCTAGGGGAAGGTGCACGGCGAGCGGCAGGTGGAAGGAGAAGCCCACCCAGCCGGCGGCGGCCGAGGCCATCAGCATCTGCCCGCGGGCACCGATGTTGAACAGGCCCACGCGGAACGCGACCGCGACGCCGAGGCCCGCGGCGATGAGGGGCACGGCGTAGTTCAGCGTCTCGGTCAGCGGACGGATGCCCGCTGCGAAGCCGTCGACCCGGAAGTTGTAGATCGCGCCCTGGAACAGCGACGAGTACGACCCGCCGACCGCGGTCCGGAACGCCTGGAAGAAGTCGGCCGGGCGCGAGAAGAAGTAGCCCAGCGTGCCCTGCACCGTGGTGTCGGTGAACCCGATGAGGAGGCCCGAGACGACGAGCGCCAACACGACGGCGAGCACCGAGATGGCGGCGTTGCCGGTCGTGATCTCTCTCAGGAGGCGCGAGCCGCGTCCCTCGGTCGACTCCGGTGTCGACGGGGCGGGTGGCGTGCCCGGGCCCGTCGTGGTGGTCGTGGCGTCGCTCACGCTGCCTGCTCCGTTCCCTGCGGCATCTCGCCGGCCATCATGAGCCCCAGCACGTCGCGAGGGGTGTCCGCCGGCACGATGCCGACGATGGTGCCGCGGTACATCACGGCGATGCGGTCGGCCAGGGCGGCGACCTCGTCGAGCTCGGTCGAGACGACGATGACGGGCACGCCCTGGTCGCGGGTCTCGACGATGCGCTTGTGCACGAACTCGATCGACCCGACGTCGATGCCGCGGGTGGGCTGGGCGGCCACGAAGAGCCGCAGGTCGCGGCTGAGCTCGCGCGCCAGAACGACCTTCTGCTGGTTGCCGCCCGAGAGGCGGCCGGCAGGCGTCGTGATGCCCTGGGTGCGGATGTCGAACTCCTTCACCTTGGCCACGGCGAACGCCGCGAGCTCGGCGAGCTTGAGCGAGCCGCGCTTCACGAAGGGACCGGACTGCGAGCGGTCGAGCATGAGGTTCTCGGCCACGGTGAACTCGCCGACGAGGCCGTCCTGGTTGCGGTCCTCGGGGACGAAACCGACGCCCGCGTCGAGGACCTGGCGCACGCTGCGGCCCGTGATGTCGCGCCCGTCCAGGGAGACCCGCCCTTCCACCCGGGGCTGGAGGCCGAGGATGGCCTCGGTGAGTTCGGTCTGGCCGTTGCCCTGGACGCCGGCGATGGCGAGGATCTCGCCCCGGCGGACCTCGAACGAGACGTCGTCCACGACGACCTGTCCGATGGGGTCGACCACCCGGAGGTTCTCGACCACCAGGGCGGGCTCGCCGGCTTCGGCGGGGGCCTTCTGGACGGTGAGCTCGACGGCGCGACCGACCATGAGCGAGGCGAGCTCGGCGTTCGAGGCGGTCGGTTCGGCCTCGCCCACGACCTTGCCGAGGCGGATGACCGTGATGCGGGTGGCGACCTCGCGCACCTCGCGCAGCTTGTGGGTGATGAAGACGATGGCGGTGCCGGCGTCGCGCAGCTGACGCATGATCACCATGAGCTCGTCGGTCTCCTGCGGCGTGAGCACGGCGGTGGGCTCGTCGAACACGAGCACCTTGGCGTCACGGGACAGGGCCTTGATGATCTCGACGCGTTGCTGCACACCGACGGGCAGCTCCTCGACGAGGGCGTCGGGGTCGATGTCGAAGCCGAACCGGCTGCTGATCTCTCGCACCTTGGCGCGTGCCGCGGCGAGGTCGAGCCGGCCGCCGGACCTGGTCTCTTCGTGGCCGAGCATGACGTTCTCGGCGACGGTGAAGACGGGCACCAGCATGAAGTGCTGGTGGACCATGCCGATTCCGGCGCCCATGGCGTCGCCCGGACCCGAGAAGTGCTGGACGGCGTCGTCCAGCAGGATCTCGCCCTCGTCGGCCTGGTAGAGCCCGTAGAGCACGTTCATCAGCGTGGACTTGCCGGCACCGTTCTCGCCGAGCAGGCAGTGGATCTCGCCGGGCTCGACGGTCAGGCTGATGTGGTCGTTGGCGGTCAGCGCGCCGAATCGCTTGGTGATGCCCCGCAGTTCGAGCTTCATCTCAGGTGGCTACCTCGGGTCTAGGCATTCGGGTGGGGACGGGCGGCACCGGGTCGGCGGCCCGCCCACGGGCGTTGAGAGGGCCGGGAGCGACGGGGTGACCGTCGCTCCCGGCCCTGGGTCAGTCGATGCTAATCGATGACGGGAGGTGCTTTCGTCAGCTGGTGAGCGCCGACGGGGACTCGACCTCGATCGAGCCGTCGATGATGCCGGCCTTGATGGTGTCGAGCTCGTCCTGCAGACCGGAGTCGACCTTGTCGGCGTAGTCGTGGAACGGGGCGATGCCGACGCCGTCGTTCTCGAGCGTGCCCACGTAGGGCGTGCTCGAGAACTTGTCCTCGCTGGCCTGCGTGACGACCGCGTCGGTCGCCTGCTTGATGCCCTTGAGCACCGAGGTGAGGAAGAGGTCCTTGTTGGCGCTGTCGGTCTCGTAGGTGTCGCTGTCGGCACCGACCAGGACGACGTCCTTGCCGGAGTCGCGGATCGCCTCGGCGGCGCTCTGGTAGATCGGGCCACCGACCGGCAGGATGACGTCGGCGTTCTGGTCGATCAGGGTCTGGGCGCTCTGCTTGGCCGTGGTGCCGGCCTCGAAGCCACCGGTGAAGGTGCCGTTCTGGGCGTCGACGTCCCAGCCGACGACCTTGACGTCCTTGCCCTTCTGCTCGTTGTAGTACTTCACGCCGTCGGCGAAGCCGTCCATGAAGATGGTGACGGTCGGGAACTGCATGCCGCCGAAGGTGCCGACGACGCCGGTCTTCGAGTAGCTCGCCGCCGCGTATCCCGCGAGGAACGCGGCCTCGGACGTGTTGAAGGTGATCGGCTGCACGTTGTCGGCCGTGATCGACGAGTCGTCGATGGTGGCGTAGTTGATGCCCGAGTTCGCCTCGGCCGCCGACTTGGTGGCGTCGGCGAGCGCGAAGCCGACCGTGACGATCAGGTTGCAGCCCTGGTCGGCGAGGTTCGACAGGTTGGCGTCGTAGACCGTCTCGTCGGCCGACTCGACCGTCTTGGGCGTGGACCCGATGGTCTTCGCGGCCTCGGTCAGGCCCTCGTAGCCGAGCTGGTTGAACGACTTGTCGTCGAAGCCGCCGGCGTCGGAGACCATGCAAGGGACGAAGTCGCTCGAGGCGCCGCTGGTCGAGCCAGAGCCGCTCTCGGGGGCCGAGGCACAGCCGGCCAGGATGACGGCGGTGCTCGCCAGGGCGAGGCCGCTGAGCACGGCCTTGCGCGCAGTTGTAGTCAAGTTGTCCTCCAGGGTGCAGCCCGGCACGAGGCGCGCCGGGTGGGTATGGCTGACAGGTTACCTACTGTGACGGGCGCCTCCGACCGACGGGTGGTAGTGATGCCGAGGCGTTACACAGTCGCGACCACGACGTAACGAGCACGAAACGTCCACGGCCCCGGAGCGGGTCAGAGGACGTCGCTGCGACCGCTCAGCTTGAGGGCGTCCACGACGCCCTTGACGCGTTGGGCGTTCGCCGTCGTCGTGACGAGCAGGGCGTCGGGGGTGTCGACCACGATGATGTCGTTGACGCCGATCAGCGAGATCAGCCGGCCGCTGTTGCCGACGACGATGCCGCTCGAGCTGTCGGCGAGCACGCGGGCGTTCTCGCCGAGGATGGCCAGGTCGCTCTTGCGACCGCCGGCGTGCAGCTTGGCGATGGACGCGAAGTCGCCGACGTCGTCCCAGTCGAAGTCGCCCGGCACGACGGCCAGCCGGCCCGCCGCGGCGGCGGGTTCGGCCACGGTGTAGTCGATGGCGATCTTCTCGAGGCCGGGCCACACCTTGTCGACGACGGCGCCGCGCTTCGGGGTGTCCCATGCCGCCGCGAGCTCTTCGATGCCCTCGAGCAGGTCGGGACGGGTCTCGCCCAGCTGCTCGAGCAACCGGTCGGCCCGCGAGATGAACATGCCGCCGTTCCAGAGGTAGTCGCCGCCGGAGACGTATCGCTCGGCCGTCTCGAGGTCGGGCTTCTCGACGAACGACTCGACCGTGCGGGCGCTCGGTGCGCCCTCGATGTCGAGCGGTGCGCCGACATGGATGTAGCCGAACCCGATCGCGGGTTCGGTGGGGGTGATGCCGATCGTGGCGATGTAGCCCTCGTCGGCGGCGACGATGGCCTCGCGGACGGCCCGACCGAAACCGCGGGTGTCGGCGATGACGTGGTCGGCGGCGAACGAGCCGATGATGACGTCCGGCTCACGACGACGGAGGACGGCGGCGGCGAGGCCGATGGCCGCGGTGCTGTCCTTCGGCTCGCTCTCGAGGACGACGTTGTGGTCGGCGAGGCCGGGCAGCTGCGACTCGACCGCGGCTCGGTGTGCCCGCCCGGTGACGACCATGATGCGTTGGTCGCCGTTGAGCGGGGCGAGGCGGTCCCAGGTGCCGCGCAGCAGGGTCGAACCGCTGCCGGTGAGGTCGTGCAAGAACTTGGGTGCGTCGGCGCGGCTGAGCGGCCAGAGACGGGACCCGATGCCACCCGCCGGGATGATGCTGTAGAACCGGTCGAGGCTTTCCTGGATCGTCATGAGTTCACCTTATCGACGCCCCTCCTCCATGCCTCCGATCCCCTCGCGCCACCGTCGCCGTCGAGGCTCGCAGCACGAGCAGTCCGAGGAGGACCGATGCGAGTCGTGATCGTGACCGAGAGCTTCCTACCCACCGTCAACGGGGTCACCACGAGCGTGCTGCGCGTGCTCGACCACCTGGCCCGACGCGGACACGAGGCCATGGTCATCGCCCCGGCCGGCCGCGGGACCACGAGCTACGCCGGCTTCCCCGTCCACCGGGTGCCGTCCGTGGCCTACCGCCAGTTCCCGGTCGGCCTGCCGAACCCGCAGGTCGCGGCCGCCATCGCCGGGTTCCGACCCGACGTCGTGCACGTCGCCTCGCCGTTCCTGCTCGGCGCCCAGGCCATCGCCGCGGCGGCACGCCTGGGCGTGCCCTCGGTCGCCGTCTTCCAGACCGACGTCGCCCGGTACGCGGGGACGAACGGCCTCGGGCTCGGCTCGGCCGTCGCCTGGCGGCTCGTCCGCCGCATCCACGACCAGGCCACGACGACGCTGGTCCCCTCGCGCGCCTCCTTGCGGGACCTCGAGACGGCCGGCGTGGGCCGGCTCGCGACCTGGGGGCGAGGAGTCGACTCGGCCCTGTTCCACCCGAACCGCAAGTCGGGCGACGCGGTGCGCGCCCTGCGGGAGTCCTGGGGCGCACCCGACCAGGTGCTCGTCGGCTACGTGGGCCGACTGGCCCCCGAGAAACAGGTCGAGCGGCTGGCCGCCCTGCGCCCCCTGCGGGAGGCCCGCCTCGTGGTCGTCGGGGGCGGCCCCTCACTGCCCGCCCTCCGCCGCCGCCTGCGACAGCTCGACCCGGTGTTCACCGGCCCTCTGCACGGCGAGCACCTCGCGGACGCCTATGCGGCGCTCGACGTGTTCGTGCACACCGGCTCGACCGAGACCTTCGGTCAGACCGTCCAGGAGGCCCACGCCAGCGGACTGCCGGTCGTGGCCCCGGCCGCGGGCGGGCCCCTCGACCTGGTGCGGCACGGGGTCGACGGGTTCCTCTTCGAGCCCCGCCACGACCACTCGCTCCGCCGGAGCGTCCGCACCCTGGTCCTCTCGGACGAGCTGCGGGCCCGCTTCGGCGAGGCCGGCAGGCGGGCAGTCGTCGGACGCACGTGGGAGACGCTCGGCGACGAGCTCGTCGAGCACTACCGACGGGCGATGGCGAGCGTCCGCGACGGGGCGGAGCGCGCCTCCGTCCGCTGATCGCGGGGCCGGGCCGACGGGTCCGTCTTGTCTCGACGTCGAACGACTTCGGAGGAGCGGGGCCGCGTCCGCACTCGGCGGGAACATAGACTGGACAGGTTCTGAGAACGCCACCAGCGGACACGGCTGTCCCTCGTACCGATCGAGCGAGAACGTCGTCCGCCCCATCCGCGAGGAGAAGTGCTCATGGCCGAGCAGTCGACGCGAACGGTCGCATCACCGGCAGGCAGACCGGGTGCACCGAAGATCAGTGCGCCCAAGGCGCCCGGGAAGATCGCCGGCACCCTCTACCGGGGCCGTGAGGGCATGTGGTCGTGGGTCCTCCACCGCATCACCGGCGTGAGCATCTACTTCTTCCTGCTGGTGCACATCCTCGACACCGCCCTGGTGCGGATCAGCCCCGAGGCATACAACGCGGTGATCGGCACCTACAAGAACCCGATCATGGGGCTCGGCGAGACCGGCCTCGTCGCCGCGATCCTGTTCCACGCCCTGAACGGCCTGCGGATCATCCTCATCGACTTCTGGGGCCCCGGCACCAAGTACCAGCGCGTCATGTTCTGGGTCGTCATCGGCCTCGCCGTGGTCCTGTTCGCCGGCTTCGCCCCGCGCCACCTGATGAACGTCTTCTCGGAGTAGAGCCATGACCACCCAGACCGTCGAAGCCCCGCGCTCGGCCCGTGCGGCCCAGCGCTCCACCAACTACGAGAAGTGGGGCTGGATCTACATGCGCGCCAGCGGCCTGCTGCTCGTCGTGCTCGTGTTCGGCCACCTGTTCATCAACCTGCTCGCGAGCGAGGGCGGCGTCAAGGCCATCGACTTCGCCTTCGTGGCCGGCAAGTGGGCCAGCCCGTTCTGGCAGGTCTACGACACCCTCCTCCTCTGGCTCGCGCTGATCCACGGCACGAACGGCATGCGGACGATCGTCAACGACTACGTCTCGAAGCCGACGGTGCGCAAGGTCCTGCTCGTCACGCTCGTGACCTCGACCGTCGTCCTGCTCGTCCTCGGCACGCTCGTGATCTACACGTTCGACCCGTGCCCTGCGAACGCCCCGGCCGACCTGCTGCCGTCGTTCTGCACCGCCGGCTAGCCACCCGGCCCACCGTCCACTCCGGCCACCGGCCGCACGTCCCCCACCGGAAAGAACCGTGACCACACCCTCCCCCGCCCCCGCCAGCACCGTCGTCGACGGCGTCCACTACCACCAGCACGACATCGTCATCGTCGGGGCCGGGGGTGCGGGCATGAGGGCGGCCATCGAGGCCGGCCCGAACGCCAGCACCGCGGTGATCTCGAAGCTGTACCCGACCCGTTCGCACACCGGTGCGGCCCAGGGCGGCATGGCCGCGGCCCTCGCCAACGTCGAGGACGACAACTGGGAGTGGCACACGTTCGACACCGTCAAGGGCGGCGACTACCTCGTCGACCAGGACGCCGCCGAGATCCTCGCCAAGGAGGCGATCGACGCCGTCCTCGACCTCGAGAACATGGGGCTGCCGTTCAACCGCACCCCCGAGGGCAAGATCGACCAGCGTCGCTTCGGCGGCCACACGGCCGAGCACGGCAAGAACCCCGTCCGGCGAGCCTGCTACGCGGCCGACCGCACGGGTCACATGATCCTCCAGACGCTTTACCAGAACTGCGTCAAGCACGGCATCAACTTCTTCAACGAGTTCTACGTCCTCGACCTCATCATGGGAGAGATCGACGGAGAAGAGCGCCCGGCCGGCGTGATCGCCTACGAGCTCTCGACCGGCGACCTGCACGTGTTCCAGGGCAAGGCCGTCATCTTCGCCACCGGCGGCTTCGGCAAGATCTACAAGACGACGTCCAACGCGCACACCCTGACCGGCGACGGCGTGGGCATCATCTGGCGCAAGGGCCTGCCGCTCGAGGACATGGAGTTCTTCCAGTTCCACCCGACCGGCCTCGCCGGGCTCGGCATCCTGCTGAGCGAGGCCGCCCGCGGTGAGGGCGCGATCCTGCGCAACAGCGAGGGCGAGCGCTTCATGGAGCGCTACGCCCCCACCATCAAGGACCTGGCGCCCCGCGACATCGTCGCGCGCTGCATGGCGACCGAGATCCGCGAGGGCCGTGGGGCCGGACCGCACAAGGACTACGTCTACCTCGACATCACGCACCTCGACCCGGCCGTGATCGACGCCAAGCTGCCGGACATCACGGAGTTCGCCCGCACCTACCTCGGCGTCGAGCCGTACACCGAGCCCGTCCCCGTGCTGCCGACCGCCCACTACGCCATGGGTGGCATCCCGACGAACGTCAAGGCCGAGGTGCTCCGCGACAACACGACGGTCGTGCCGGGCCTCTACGCCGCCGGCGAGTGCGCCTGCGTCAGCGTGCACGGCTCGAACCGCCTCGGCACGAACTCGCTGCTCGACATCAACGTCTTCGGCAAGCGCGCCGGCAACAACGCCGTCGAGTACGTGAAGGACGCCCCCTTCGTGCCGCTGCCCGACGATCCGGCCGGCTTCGTGCGCGGTCTCGTCGAGGACGTCCGCAACGCCACGGGCACCGAGCGCATCGCGACGCTGCGCAAGGAGCTGCAGGACAGCATGGACCGCAACGCCCAGGTGTTCCGTACCGAAGAGACCCTCGACGAGGTCACCCACGTGATCGCCGACCTCCGCGACCGGTTCAAGAACATCTCGGTGCAGGACAAGGGCAAGCGCTTCAACACCGATCTGCTCGAGGCCATCGAGCTGGGCTTCCTGCTCGACCTCGCCGAGGTCGTCGTCTACTCGGCTCGTTCGCGTCAGGAGAGCCGCGGGGGGCACTTCCGCGAGGACTACCCCACGCGCGACGACGAGAACTGGCTCGTCCACACGATGGCGTACCTGACGGGCGACGCCCACTCGTCCCTGGCCGGCGACCACATCCGCCTCGACACCAAACCCGTCGTGATCACGAACTACCAGCCGATGGAACGGAAGTACTGACATGAGCACCGCTGTCCTCGAGAACAAGCCCCAGGGCGCCGACGCCGTCCCCACGTTCACGGCGACCCTGATCATCCGCCGGTTCGACCCCGAGGTCGACGACGAGCCCCGCTGGCAGGACTTCGACGTCCAGGTGCTGCCGACGGACCGGGTGCTCGACGCCCTGCACCAGATCAAGTGGGAGCAGGACGGATCGCTGACCTTCCGTCGTTCGTGCGCCCACGGCGTCTGCGGCTCCGACGCGATGCGCATCAACGGTCGCAACCGGTTGGCCTGCAAGACGCTGATCAAGGACCTCGACATCTCGCAGCCGATCTACGTCGAAGCGATCAAGGGCCTTCCCCTCGAGAAGGACCTCGTCGTCGACATGGAGCCCTTCTTCCAGTCGTACCGCGAGATCCAGCCGTTCCTCATGGCCTCGTCCAAGCCCGAGAAGGAGCGCCTGCAGAGCGCCACCCAGCGCGAGCGCTTCGACGACACGACCAAGTGCATCCTCTGCGCCGCCTGCACGTCGAGCTGCCCGGTGTTCTGGACCGACGGCCAGTACTTCGGTCCGGCCGCCATCGTCAACGCGCACCGCTTCATCTTCGACTCGCGCGACGAGGGTGCGCAGGTGCGCCTCGACATCTTGAACGACAAAGAAGGCGTGTGGCGCTGCCGCACCACCTTCAACTGCACCGAGGCCTGCCCGCGCGGCATCCAGGTGACGCAGGCCATCGCCGAGGTCAAGCAGGCCGTCTTGCGCGGACGGGCCTGACACCGAGCCACCGCCACGAGAGAGGGCCCGACCACCACGTGGTCGGGCCCTCTCTCGTACGACGGGTCGCGGCGGTGCAAGGACGCACGTCGACGACCTGGTCAGTCGTCCTCGACGATGCAGGCGGCCTCGAGGCCGAGGGCGAGTCGTAGCGCGACCGACACCCCGGTCTCGCCTTCGTCGCCCATCGGGGCGACGGCGTCGATCCAGAACACCGGGAGGGGCACCGAGGGCGGGTCGGGCAGCAGACGGTGGACCTCGTCCGCCTCGGTCAGTTCGGCCGCCTGGTAGACGGTGAGGAGCGGAACCCCACCCGCCCCGAACACCTGGAGGGCGTCGCCGCCGTCGATCTCGCGCACGCCCAGCGAACCGTCGACGGCGTGGGCCGCCGTGGCGAGGTCGAGCTGGTCGTAGACGTGCGGACTCAGGATGGTGATGTCGCGGGGCATCAGCTCTCGTCCTCGGCAGGACGCGGACGCTCGGTTCCGGCCTGGGACTCGATGCCTGCCTGGTCGCCGGACCGGCTGCCCGTCCCGGCATCGGTCTCGGTCATGGCCTCGGCCTCGGCCGTGCTCTCGTGCAGCAGGTCCAGTTCGTGCAGGTCTTCCTCCCACGCCTGGAGCAGAGGGCTGGCCACGAGCTGGGCGAGCCTCTCGGGGCCGACGGCCTCCAGCGTGCGGTGCAGAGCGTTCCAGCCCGACGTGGCCTCGTCACCCAGCGGCACGACGTAGGCGGGCAGGCGCGGTCGGCCGACCACGACGACCGGACGCTCGGCGTCGAGGGCGGAGCGTTCGAGGCCGAGCCGACGCACGGACGGTGCGCCGATCAAGAGGGCGACCGGGTTCGGCGGGGGGTAGGTCACGGCCCGGACGCACCGATCGGACTCGCCCTCGCGGGCGATGACGAGGGCGAAGGTCGGCAGGGACGACTCGGCGATGTGGCCGAGAGCGTCGGTCAGCCGGGCGATGGCGTCGTCGAGCGTCCCCTCGGTCACGTCGACCGTCAACGCCGTGGTCTCCTCGATGCCCTGGTCGGTGACCCGTGCGGTGATCGTCGCCGAGAGGTGCGGCCCCTCGACGACGACCCGGACGGTCTCAGGAGCCTGGTGACGGGCGTGTTGGGTGAGGACCCAGCGGTCCCAGGCGTGGCCGAGGGGCTCGGTCGCCCCCCACCGGGTCGGGACGGCGCCCGAGACGGCCGCTCCCAGGGTCTCGACCGCGCCTCCGAGGCTCGTGTCGTGGGACGCCCTGTGGAGCACCGTGAGGTCGACGCTGAGCTGGCAGGTGGTGTCGACGGCGTCCTCGATGAGGGGCAGCCACCCGGCGGACGGCGCGGCGGGTACCGAGGCGTCGGGCTCGGTGGCCGCGGCGTCGACGTCGGCGTAGGGCAGGCCCGTGAGGCCGTCCCGGAGACGGTCCTCGTCGTCGTGCACGGCCCAGACGCCCCCGGCGGCGACCAGGGCGGCCCGGAGGCCGACGGTGAGGCGCGACCGTTCGCTGGTGACGAGCACGACGCGTCGACTCGTCGGGGGTCGACCGAGGAGGTCCGCGAGCGGACGACTGAGTCGGACGACGCGGGCCCTGCTGTCGACCCGGACGGCGCGCGACGAGATCGCGTCGACCAACGGGTGTCGGATTGGGGTGCCCACCCGTCGATTCTGCTCCGTGGCGGAGGGCCGTGACCGGATGCACGGCGGACTCGGACCAGCCCGGCCCGAGACGGCCCACGAGGCCTAGGCTGGGTCCCCGTCATCGCCAACGACCCTCGAGAGGCCTGCCATGAACGACGCCCGACGCCTCGACCGACGGCCCTGCGGGCCCGGTCCGCGAGCGATCTCGTGAGACGACGCCCGTACCGCAACGGCGAACGCCCCCTCGACCAGCGGGAACGCCGACGAGCCTTCGCGGCAGCCGTCCGGACGAGGCCGCCCCTCCGACCCACCGCCGACCGAGAGTTCGGTCGGGCCCTCGCGCGCCTCGACGAGCTCGTCGAGAAGGTCCTGCTCTCGGGCGACCACGACCGCTTGCTCGACGAGACGCGGGTGTCGACCTGGCCTCGCGAACTGGACGCCGTGGCCGCGGTCGTGGTGGACCGGCTCGATCCGCCGCCGTCGGTCGACCGCGCGGCGGTGTCCGCCGCCGTCGCGGACAACCTGGAGGCGCGCTTCGGCCTGCGTGCGGGAGCCTCCCCGACCGAGAGGTCGGTCGTCCTCTGGCAGTCGGTGGCCGGTGCCGACTCGCGGCTCGCCGAGAACGGGTGGGAGCGTGACGTCCTCTCGGACGACCGGGAGGCGCTGGCCGAGTTCTTCGCCTCGGACGGCGATCCGGTGCGGGCACGTCTCACGCGGTCGTCGGGTCGCCTGCACCTCGAACTGCGGGGCACGAACGCACCCGTCGGCGACCGGTCGTCGTCGTACGCGGTGCTGTCGCGATCGAGCGCGCTCGTCCTCGTCGACGATCCCCGCGGCCTCGTCTCGGTGCTCGACGAGAGCACGGCCGGTGCGCTGCGCGACGTGGTCGTGGCCTGGGGCGAACTGGCCGACCACCTCGACGAACGTCGCGCCGAGGCCGGGGCACGCTGAAGCCGGACCGTCTTGAGGCCGGAACACCCTGAGGCCCGTCGATCCCGAGGTCGGAGTCGGACGGACGACGAACGACGCCGCCCCCGGGAGGGGCGACGCCGTCCCGACCGTCAGACGGTGACGGCTTCGGCTGCCTGTCGCGCGCCCGCGGCGGTGGTCGCCGCGACGGCGGCGGCCGCGAGCTCGCGAGCCTGGTCGAGGGTGTACCGGGAGAGCTCGAGGCGCACGTCGGCCAACGCGGCCGGCGTCATCGAGAGCGTGGTCGCCCCCAGACCGACGAGCACGACGGCCAGCAGGGGGTCGGCCGCGGCCTCGCCGCAGATGCCGACCGGCTTGCCGGCTGCGGCACCGGCGTCGCCGAGCGACTTGACCAGACGCAGCACGGCGGGGTGCCAGGGGTCTTGATAGGCGGCCACGGAGCCGAGCATGCGGTCGGCCGCCATCGTGTACTGGGTGAGGTCGTTCGTCCCGACGCTGACGAAGTCGGCGCTGGCGAAGATCTGGTCCGCGAGCACCGCGAGCGAGGGGACCTCGGCCATCACGCCGACCGTCTTCAGGCCGAGTTCTCGGCCGAGGGCGACGAAGTACTCGGTCTCTTCGGCGTCGCTGACCATGGGCGCCATGACCCACAGGTCGGCGGTGGTCGCCGCCTGTGCTTGCGCCAAGGCGGTGAGCTGGTCGCGCAGGATGTCTTCTTTGACGCGCAGGGCGCGGAGGCCGCGCAGGCCGAGCGCGGGATTCTCCTCGTGGGCGTCGTTCAGGAAGCTGAGCGGC
The DNA here is from genome assembly GCF_014839405.1 of Frigoribacterium sp. CFBP 13605. Classification (NCBI taxonomy): domain Bacteria; kingdom Bacillati; phylum Actinomycetota; class Actinomycetes; order Micrococcales; family Microbacteriaceae; genus Frigoribacterium; species Frigoribacterium sp. CFBP 13605. The sequence goes on from NZ_JACYNS010000002.1 coordinate 145,730, forward strand.
TTGTCGGCGCCCGCGTCGAGGGCGCGCACGACGACCTTCTTGCCCGGGAAGGCCTCGAGCAGAGCGGTGTAGCTCGCCGTCTGGCTCTCGACGGTGGGCGCGGTGGAATTGCCGAGGAAGAGGAACTCGGTGCGGAACAGTCCGACGCCTTCGGCACCCAGTTCGATGGCCCCGGCCGCCTCGGCCGGCGCGCCCAGGTTCGCGAGCAGCGGGACGGTGTGGCCGTCGGCCAGCGCACCCTCGGTGAGCGGCGCGGCGGCGGCGGCCGCGCGGTCGGCGATGCGCTTCTCGGCGTCGGCGACCTCGTCCGCGGACGGGTCGACCGTGACGACGCCGGTCGCGGCGTCGGCCACGACGATCGTGCCGTCGGCGAGGTCGAGCGCACCGGTCACCCCGACGATCGCGGGGATCGACTTGGACCGGGCGAGGATGGCGGTGTGCGACGTGGGTCCGCCGTCACGCGTGACCAGGGCGAGCACCTTGTCGAGGTCGAGCAGGGCGGTGTCGGCAGGGGCGAGGTCGGGCGCGACCAGCACGAACGGGGTGTCGCTTTCGGGCACCCCGGGAGCCGGGACGCCTCGCAGCGAGGCGATGACGCGCTGCGCCACGTCGCCGAGGTCCGTCGCGCGTTCGGCCATGTAGCCCCCCATGCCGATCAGGAGGTCCTGGAAGGAGGCGAACGCCTCGTGCACGGCGCGTTCACCGGTGCGACCGTCGTCGATGCGGGCCTTCACGTCGTCGGTGAGGGTGGGGTCCTGGGCCATCAGAGACTGGGCGTCGAGGACGTCCTTCGCCTCGCCGCCGGCCTTCTCGCCGCGGGCCGTGAGGTCGGCGGCGACCGCGGAGAGGGCGGTGAGCACGGCGTCGTACTCGAGAGCCGCGTCGGCGGTGCGGGGATCGGTGCCCGGCTCGGGCAGCGGATCGGGCATCTTCTTGACAGGGCCGACGGCCACTCCACGTCCGACGCCAACGCCCTGTAGTGCCACGGTGAACCTCTTCGAGTCTCGATGGTGGGGGCGTGCGGCAGGACGCCGGGCACGCCCACGGTCGGTCCATCGTAGACGGAACGTCCGGACGTCCGGTCAGCGCCGATCCCGGGCTCGACCGAGGTGGCCGGGCCGCGTCGCCCGGCCACCCCTACCCTGGACGCATGCGCGCGCCGTGGACCCGAGAACCGACGCCCGACCCGGCCGAGGCGACCCGCGCCTCCGCGGCGGGACGCCCGTCCGGACGCG
>NZ_JACYNS010000003.1:0-123350 GCF_014839405.1 Frigoribacterium sp. CFBP 13605
GTGGCGACGGAGCCGGGTGCGTCCGCGTCGGTCCGGGCGGCGACGGCGGCCACCGTCACGCCACCGGCCACGAGGACGACGGCGGCGACCGCGGCGAGGACCGCCGCGCGGTGACCGGCGACGAACGTCGAGAGGCTCATCCGTTCACCACCAGGGGGGTGCAGGCGCCGAGGCTCGAACCCTCGAGTTGCAGGGCGGCGAGCGCCGCCCAGGCGCTGCCGTAGTAGGTCGGCGTCGACTGTGACAGCGAGTCGGCGGTCCGCAGGTCGGCCGTCGCCCGGTCGTGCTGGCCGTCGCTGGCCTCGGCGGCGGCACGGGCGGCGTAGGCGAGGGGGCTCTGGTCCGAACCGACCGACTGCCCGCCGAGGTCGAGCTGCATGGGCAGCTCGTCGTAGCGCTGCAGCACGGAGGCCATCGACGCCGAGAGCTCCACGTCCTCGGGCTGGCACGACTCGGCGTAGCGCAGGGCGAGCCGACCGGCGTCGTAGCTGTACTGCACGGTGCCCGACGACCCGTCGGCGCTCGGCAGCGGGACCGTCGTGCCGTCCTGCTGCACCTGGGCCCAGTCGCTCGGGAGGGCCGTCGAGGCGAGGATGTTCGTTGTCACGGCTCGCGAGCCGGTCTCGAGCTCGGCCCATCGGGGGTCGCCGCTGGCCTCGCCGAGCTGCGCGAAGGTCGCGGGCGACGCGTACGAGGGGTTGTACGACCACGGGCCGGAGCCCATCGCCCACGGTCCGGGCAAGAGGATGCGGCCGACGTCGGTCGAGACCGTCATCTCGTCGAGCACGTCGGTGCCGAGGTCGACGCCCTCGGTCGTGAGGTCGGAGCGGTCGAAGGTCGAGCCGGCGAGCACGAGGGCCCGAGCCGCGTCGACGTCGGCGTCGCTGGCCGGCATGTCGTCGACGACCTCGCCGTCCTTCCACTGCCAGGCCAGCAGGCCGTCCGGGCGCACCAGGTTGCTCTTCGTCCAGTCCCAGATCGCATCGAAACGGTCCTCGTCGCCCACTCCGACGGCGATGAGCATCCCGTAGGCCTGCCCTTCGCTGACGGTGTCGTCGCCCTGGTCGCGACGCACGACGCGGCCGTCGTCGTCGACGTACCCGTCGAGGAAGTCCTTGCCGATCTCGGCGGCCGTCCGTGGCTGAGGAGTGGCCGTACCCGTCCCGGGGGTGCCGGTCGCGTTCGCGCCCGCCTGGTCCGTCGACGGGCCGCCGGCCCCTCCGACGACGAGGGAGGCGATGCCGGCGGTGATGGCGAGGGCCACCACGACGGCCGCTGCGAGCAGCGCCTTCGTCTTCTTCGTCATGTCGTTCTCTTCTCCTGCTCGGTGCTGCGGTCGGTCGACCCGGTCGACGCACGGGACGCGATCGGGGCCGGGGAGGCGCGGTGCGACGGGTCGCTCACCGCGCCTCCTCGTCCTGTCGGGTGGTGCCGGGCGTCAGGCCCCGAACCAGCCGAGCACGGTGGCCCAGAGGCCCTTGGTCTCGCTCTTCTGCGGGTGCTCGGCGAGGTAGCCGCCACCGGTCTGGACGCCACCGACGGGCGCCTGCGCCGTGGCCGCGCTGTCGACGACCGGGACGACGGTCAGACCGCCGGTCGAGTTGTCGAGCACGAACAGCGTGTTGATGCTGCCCGCCGCGAGGTCGACGTCGCTCGTGCCGGTCACCTTCTTGCCGGTCAGGTCGAGGGTCCAGGGGCCGGCCGCGACCTGCGCGTAGCCGCTGGCGCTGCCGAAGGGCGCGTCCTCGGCGATGGTGGTGCCCGTGCTCGTCGCGACCGTCACGGTCTTGCTGACGTTCGCGGCCTGCACGAGGCGGACCTTGGCCTGGCCGTCGGCCGGGGCCGTCAGGTCGTCCGTGAAGACCTGGGTCTTCAGGTCGTCGTTCGGGCCGTAGGCGACGGCGGTGATCGGCTGGCCGCTGTCGACCGTGATGTTCGACGTGATGACCGGCTTGGCACTGGTGGGTGCGTCCGCGGCCGTCATCGAGACCACGTAGGTGCCCGCCGCCAGCGCCTGGTAGGGGCTGACCTGGCCGTAGGTGACGTCGTCGAGGTCCATGACGACCTGCCCGCCCTTGAGCGAGGTCAGCGTCACGTCGACGGCCTTCGTGTCGGGCGAGAGGTGGCCGACGCGGACCCAGCCGTCCCCGTCGGCGGCGTGCGCGGGCGACGTGCCCACGAGGGCGCCGGCGAGGGCGACCCCGGTGGCGGCGGTGAGGGCGAGCACCGTCGCGAGACGGCGGCGTCGGGACGGGACGCCGGTGACGGCGGCGGGTGCGGTGGTGGTGCGTGAGAGGGAAGCCACGATGGCTGGTCCTTTCCGGTCGGGTGTCCCACCCGGGACGGGTGGGACGCGGTGAGGAGGTGCCGGCGCCCGCGGGAGGACGGACGCCGGCGTGGCGATCAGTTCGAGAGGACGCCCGTCGGTGCGACGGCCGAGAAGGTGACGCGCAGTCCGTCGCCCGAGGGGACGACCGACTCGGGGACGTAGACGCTGCCCAGGCCCTCGAGCGTGGTCCGCACCTCGTCGACCGACTGACCACCCTGCGGGGTGACGTCGAACTGCCGGAACAGGGCGTCCTGTTCGCCCGGCAGGGCCGCGGGGTCGGCGACCGAGATCGGCCCGAGGGCGGCGAGCTGACCGAGCACGATGATCGCGCGCGGGTCGAGGCGGCCGTCCGAGAGCGCCGTCGACAGGGTCGACGAGATCTGCAGGTTCGGGTTCTGGGCGAGTTCGGCACCGGCCTGCGAACGGGCCGACGCGGCGTCGTCCGCCTCGGTCTGCGCCTGCGCGGCCCCCTGGCTGTCGATCTGCCGGACGTTGACCTGCTGGTCGCCGTCGCCGAACGAGGCGATCACGGTCGAGTTCGCGAGGGCCTCGCGGATCTCGGGCGAGGTCGGCCCCGAGGTGCGGACCGACTCGGTCTCGAAGAGGTAGTCCGAGTCGCGCCAGCCGTTCGGCGACTGCGCCTGGACGGCACCGTCGGTGTCGATCTTGTAGAACCAGATCACGTTGTCGCGGGCGAAGCCGGCCTTGACGAGGTCGACCCAGACCGCGTCGTCGACCAGCAGGCGGCTGTCCTTCGGCACGTTCGTCTCGACCCAGCTCTCGGCGTTGCGCATGGGCGCGTCGAGGTCGCTGTCCAGGAAGCCGCGCAACTGCACGGCCCAGAGCGGGACGATCGCCACGACGGCCGCGAGGGTCAGGGCGAGCCAGGCCACCGAACCGGTGCGGGACGCCGCGGTCGAGAGCGCGCCGGCCCGACGGGCACGGAAAGCCCGGACCGCGTGGTCGGTGACGGCCGCGACGAGCAGCGCCGCGAACGGCAGCAGCATGATCACGTAGGGCACCGGCAGGTAGCCGCCGGGACGGAACATGAAGGCGATCAGGAACACCATCATCACGCCGAGCGGGCGCAGCCTCTTGACGAAGACCGCGACGACCGAGGCCAGCGTGCCGAGCACGATGAGCACCTGGTCGAGCTGCCACCACTGCGACACGGTCGCGAAGAAGAGGCTGCCGGTGTCGAACACCGAGCCGCTCGCCTCACGGGTCGCGAGCTGGAACTGGATGCCCTCGAGCAGGCTCACCCTGCCGGCACCGGGCAGCAGCTCGCCCTTCACCGCGGCGAGCGCGACGTAGCCGAGGCCGACGAGCACGAGCAGGCTGCCCGCGATCGACAACGTGTACCGACGGGTCGACTTGTCGGCCCCGCGCCACATGATCCAGGCCAGGAAGGGCAGCGCCAGCAGGTACGTCTCCTTCGAGAGCACCGCGATGCCGAACGAGAGGGACGCCGCCGCGAAGCCGGCGAGCTGGTAGCGCTTGCTCAGGGCGAAGACGAACGCGGCCAGCAGCCACGGGGTGGCGACGTTGTCGAGGTAGACCGTGCGGTGGAACTGCAGGGCCAGCGGCGACACGGCGAACACGAGACCGGCCACGGCGGCCGCGGGACGGCTGAGGCCGAGCTTGCGGCCGAGCAGCCAGACGAGGGCCACCGAGACGACCGTGAAGAACAGCATCGCCTCGCGAGCGGCGAGCACGGCGACGTCGTATCGCGAGAAGGCGCCGGTCAGGGCCGTGTAGGCCGAGATCTGCAGCCAACCGACCGGCGGGTGGTCGTACCAGTAGGTGTAGTGGGTGATCTCGCCGAGGTTCTGGATGGCCCAGGCCTGGGCGGCGTAGGTGCCCTCGTCGTCGATGCGTTGCGGCGAGCCGTCCATGTTGAAGGCCATGACGACCGCGGCGATGGCGAGGACGGGCAGCAGCCAGGCGAGGCTCGCGCCGTGTCGACGCAACCACGACGCGGGCCGGGCGCCCCTCGGGTCCTTCGTGGGGACCACGGGGGTTCCCGGTCCGTTCGACACCGTGGTGCCGGCCGCGCGGGGGCGGTTCAGCGTGCTGGTCATCGGTCACCTCCGGTCATGGCCAGGGCGGGCTCCGTCGAGGAGGCGCGGGGCGCCTCCTGCGGTTCGGTCGCGACCTCGTCGCGGTGCGCGCCGGTGTGCTCGGTCTTCTCCCAGGCGTTGAGGCCGCGCAGCTGGCGGAAGACCGCCCGGACCGCGGCGAGCGCGAGGAAGATCTGGTACGGCAGCAGTCCCCAGACGAGGCGGAAGTAGTCCCGGGCCCGGACCTTCTGGCCGTAGACCCGCCCGAACTCGCGCAGGCCGGTGAACTCGACGGCCAACAGCACGAGCGTCGGCGCCAGGGGCACGAACGACACGAGTGCGATGGCGGTCGGCACCTTCGTGGTCAGGATCAGGACGATCGAGACGGGGATGAGCAGACCGGTGGCGGCCTGGATGAACGGCATGGTCAGCAGGTAGCGGGCCATGAGGCGCTGGCGCAGGCGGGGCAGCTTCTTCCACTCGCCCTTGCCGTAGACCTGCATGAAGCCCTGGTTCCAGCGGGTGCGCTGCTTGAGCAGCGAGACGAAGGTGCCGGGGGTCTCCTCGCGGGTGACGACCTCGGGGCTGTAGGCCACGACGACCTTGGCCCCGGCGCTCGAGAGGCGGACGCCGAGCTCGCAGTCCTCGGCGAGGCACTCGGCGTCCCAGCCCTCGGACCAGTCGAGCCAGTCCTTGCGCACGAAGACGGTGTTGCCGCCGAGCGGGATGAACTTCTCCTTGGCATGGAAGTGCAGGCGCGACCGGAACCAGAAGTAGTACTCGAGCACGTTCCGCAGGCTCCACCAGCTGCTCTGGAAGTTCATCAGCTGGACGCCGCCCTGCACCACGTCGGCGTCGGTCTCGGTGAACCGGGAGTCGACGAGCGTCAGGAGGCGGGGGTGCACCTCGTCCTCGGCGTCGAACACGCCGACGATCTCACCGCGCGACGACTGGAGGGCCAGGTTCAGCGCCTTGGGCTTGTTCTTCGGCACGCTCGAGTCGACCACCACGCGGATCAGCTCGGGGTGACGGGCGGCCGCCTCACGGGCGACCCGCTCGGTGCCGGGGTCGTCGTGGCCGACGATCGCGATGATCTCGAAGTCGGGGTGGTCCTGCTGGGCGAGGCGGTCGAGGGTCTGGCCCATGACCTCCTCCTCGTGCCGGCCGGGCACGAGCAGGGTGAACGAGTGGGCGGCGTCGAGGGGGTTCTCGCTGAACTGGCTGTCGTCGAGGTTGTCCTTCGACCGCCAGGCGTGCAGCATCCACCAGAGGGTCGACACGGCGACCGCGGTCAGCAGGATCGTCACGACGATCAGCGACGAGTAGCCGATCCACTCGAGGGGCGACCAGTCGGGCAGCTGGAAGCCGATCATCGAGTCGGCGGCACCGGTCGAGCCACGGTTCGGGACGAACTGCGACGGGTCGGCGGGGGCTTGCGGGGTGAGCAACGGGGCGGGTTCGCCCGCTGCGAGATGTGATGTCGGGATCTGGGTCGGGTCAGTCGACACAGGATCACTCTCCAGTCAGGGGGTCGGGTGCAGGTGGGCCTGCGAGGTGGTCTTCGGGATGGGGTCGTCGGTCGGCCGGGGGCCGATGACGGTGGCGAGCGCGGCCGACGGGTCGGGGGTGTCGGCCGTGGTGGTGACCGCGGGCGAGCCGCGGAAGACGAGGTGGCGGTAGGCCAGGTAGCGGAAGGCGGTCCCGAGGACGAGACCGACCCCGTTGGCCGCGACGTTGTCGGCGAGCTGGCTCGTGAAGCCCAGCAGGTAGTGCGAGACGAAGAGGCAGGCCGAGGCGATCAACAGGCCGCCCACGTTGACGAGGCCGAAGGTGACGGCCTCACGGACGACGGCCTGGTTGCGTCCTTCCCGGAAGGTCAGGTACCGGTTGCCGAGCCAGGCGACGGCCGTCGCGACGATCACCGAGACGACCTTGGCCCCGATGGGCTTGTCGTCGAGCAGGGTGGCGCGCAGCAGGTTGTACACGCCGACGTCGACGACGAAGGCGATCCCGCCCACGGCGCCGAACGTCGCGAGCTCCTTCACCCGTGCGACGAGGCGCAGGGGTGGCGTCGGGTTCGTCGTGGCGGCACGGTCGGGACGTGCCCCCTGGACGGGGGACTCTGGTTCGGGCATGACACCGGTTCGGGGGACGTCGCCGGATCGGTTTGGTCGGGGTACGCAGATCTGGGCCAACTGCCAGACAGGCGACATCTGCCGGTCATCCGACGGCGGATTCGTCGAGCCCGACGGGTCGCCCGGCGAGGACCGGGGCGCTCGTCGAGGGGCCGACGACCCGCGGGCGGACGATCGCGAGTTCCGCCGCGACCGCCGTGACGACCGCGCAGAGGGTGACCAGCCGGTCCGGCACCGAACCGACGACGACCAGGAGGCGCTCCCGGCTCGTCGCACGCCGCCCCTGTTCCGCAGCCGCCTCCGTCGTGGCCCCGACGTCCAGGAGCTGCGAGAGCATCCAGGGCAGCACCGGGAGCGCCGCGAGCGCGACGACGAGGACGGGTGCACCGACCAGGACCGTCGAGGCGACCGTCGTGGCCGTGAGGACCGTCACGGCGGCGTCGACCAGCGGCTCGGTGAGGACGCCGAGGGCGCGGCGCCGCGCGCCCGGCCGGAGCCGACGCCAGTCGCCCTGCCCCAGCACCTGCAGGCAGCCGCGGACCCACGTCGCCCGGGCGCGGGCCAGGTCGCGGAGCCCACCCGGCGACCGCTCGACCGTGGTCGCCTCGGCCGAGGTCGCGATGACGATCCGGGCACCGGCCGCCGTCATGCGCACGCCGAGGGCCAGGCCCGCCTCGACGCGGGAGGCGTCCCAGCCCCCCGCCCAGGCGAGCCACGCGTGACGCACGAAGAGCGTGCTGTCCGACAGCGGCACGAAGCCGGCGCGACCGTGGGAGCGGACCACCGACCGGGACCACCACCAGCGGTCGACGGTCGACCGGGGCGTCCACCAGGGGGTCGCCGCGAGCGCCGGGCGACTGGCGTGCTGGACCGCGTCGGCGTCCGTGCGGGTCAGCACCGAGTCGACCAGGGCGAAGAGGCGGGGGTGCGGCCGGTCGCCCGCGGAGAAGACGCCGACGATGCCGTCACCGTCGGGGGCGAGTTCGTCCGCGAGGGAGGAGGCGGCCACGGGCGTCCGCCCGGCGAGCGGGCCGGTCCTGACGATCCGGACCCGCTCCGGGTGACGCCGGACGGCGGAGGCGGCGACGTCGAGGGTCAGGGCGTCGTCCGCGTCGACGGCCACGAGGACGCGCACGTCGGGGTGCCGCTGCCGGGCCAGCAGGTCGAGCGTCACGGCCAGGCCGGCCGGCCCGTGCGCGGGCACCAGGGCCGTGAACGCGTGCGCCGGGGGCAGCACCGGGCCGTCGAGGTCGCCGTGGCCGAGCTCCTCCTGCTCGCGGACGAGGTAGAGCCTGCGCACGATGCGACCGATGGTGACGGTCAGGACCAGCGCGACGAGCACGGCCAGCAGCACCGTGCCGGCCCACTGCAGGCTCGACCAGTCCGCCCACGGCAGGGCGGCCGAGACGTCCTCCCCCGGGACGGAGGGCAGGCCGCCCCGGTTCGGCACGAACGGTGTCGGCGTCGCGGGCAGCGTCGGCGTCAGGACGGGGCCGGGCGCCGCGAAGGCGGGTGCGGAGGTCACGGTGGTGATCCAGTCGGGTCGGGGCAGTGGGAGCCTCGGACGTCCGGTCCCGCAGGGGACCGCGACGTCCGACGGATCGTGTCCCCCAGCCGGGGGACATGATCTGATGAATCGTCACTGTACGCCTCCTCAGCCGACCGCACGGGCCTTCGCCGCGTCCCCTGCGACGCGTAGCGTGGGGTCATGGAATTCAGACACCTCGGCGACAGCGGACTCAAGATCTCGGAGATCACCTACGGCAACTGGCTGACGCACGCGTCCCAGGTCGAGAACGACGTGGCGACGCAGTGCGTCCGTGCGGCCCTCGACGCCGGCATCTCGACCTTCGACACCGCCGACGCCTACGCGAACACCGCGGCCGAGCAGGTCCTCGGCGACGCCCTCAAGGGTGAGCGTCGCGAGGGACTCGAGATCTTCACGAAGGTCTACTGGCCCACCGGCCCCCGCGGGCACAACGACGTCGGCCTCAGCCGCAAGCACGTGCTCGAGTCGATCGACGGGTCGCTCCGCCGCCTCGGCACGGACTACGTCGACCTCTACCAGGCCCACCGCTACGACCACGAGACCCCGCTCGAAGAGACCATGCAGGCGTTCGCCGACGTGGTCCGCGCCGGCAAGGCGCTCTACATCGGCGTCAGCGAGTGGACCGCCGAGCAGATCCGGGCGGGCCACGAGCTCGCCGTGAAGCACGGCGTGCAGCTGATCTCGAACCAGCCCCAGTACTCGATGCTCTGGCGCGTCATCGAGTCCGACGTCGTGCCGGCGAGCAAGCAGCACGGCCTCGGCCAGATCGTCTGGTCGCCCGTCGCCCAGGGCGTCCTGACCGGCAAGTACAAGCCCGGAGCCGAGCTGCCCGCGGGCAGCCGCGCGACGGACGACAAGGGAGGCGCGGACACGATCAAGCGCTTCCTCACCGACGAGGTGCTCACCGGCGTCGCGAAGCTCGAGCCGATCGCCGCCGACCTCGGCCTCTCGATGGCCCAACTGGCCATCGCGTGGGTGCTGCAGAACGACAACGTGGCCTCCGCGATCATCGGGGCCTCGCGCCCCGAGCAGGTGGCCGACAACGTCAAGGCGGCGGGCGTCACGGTGCCCGCCGACGTCATGGCCCGCATCGACGAGGCGCTCGGCGACCTCGCCGAGAAGGACCCCGGCAAGACGGTCTCCCCCGAGCGCCGCCCGGCCTGACGCCCGTCCGGCCCGACGCCCGTCCGGCCCGACCCGGCCGGTCCGCAGGACATCCCCTCGACATCGTCCGGACACCCCGGGAATGTTGTCCCGCTGGATGCGCTTGCATATACTCGTACCAGCTTCGATGACACGTCATCGACCTCGACCTCACAGATTCAGGAGAACACCATGACCATCACCGCAGAGAAGATCCCCGCCGGCACCTGGAACCTCGACCCCACCCACAGCGAGGTCTCGTTCAGCGTCCGCCACCTGGCCATCAGCAAGGTCAAGGGCTCGTTCGAGTCCTTCGACGCCTCGCTGGTCACGGCCGAGGACCACACCGCCTCGAAGGTCACCGCCTCGATCGACGTGGCCTCGGTCAACACCAACCAGAAGGACCGCGACGGCCACCTGCAGACCGGCGACTTCTTCCTCGCCGAGGAGCACCCCAAGATGACCTTCGTGTCGACCAGCATCGAGGAGAAGGGCGACGACGCGTTCCTCGTGCACGGCGACCTCACCCTCCGCGGCGTCACCAAGCCCGTCACCCTGAAGAGCGAGTTCGGCGGCCTCGTCGTCGACGGCTACGGCCAGACCAAGCTCGGCTTCTCGGCGACCACCAAGATCGACCGCACCGAGTTCGGCGTCACCTGGAACGCGGCCCTCGAGGCCGGCGGCTTCACGCTGGGCAACGACGTCACCGTCACGCTCGAGATCCAGTTCACGCTCGCCGCGTAGGCACCGGCACCACGAAGGGCCCGCTCTCGCTCGGCGAGGGCGGGCCCTTCCGCGTCATCCCGCGAGGACGCGCCGCAGCACGGCGCGCTCCCCCAGCGTCCAGGCCGCGCTCGTCACGAGGTAGAGAGCGGCCGCGAGCGGGGCGAACGCCGCGAACAGCACGCTGACGAACGGCAGCCAGCGCACCAGGCCCGCCATGCCCGGGAGCGCCTCCTGCCCCGGCCCGGCCGTCGGGACGGTGACCGTGCCGGTGAAGCGGAGCGTGGCGCGCCGGCTCGTCTCGACCACGACGGCGAGCAGCGCGAGCAGCACCAGGTACGGCCAGACCGCCGGGAGCCCCACCGCGAGAGAGGCGAACAGGTTGGCGCCGAGGGCGGCCCCGCCGAGGGTGTGCGTCAACAGGGCGTTGGCGTGCCCGGCGATCTCGGAGTGCGCGAACAGCGAGTAGACCGCCGTGAGCACGGGTGCCTGCGCGAGCGTCGGCAGGCAGCCGGCCAGCGGGGACGCCTTCTCGGACGCGTACAGCGCCATCAGCGCCTTGCTGCGGGCCGCGGGGTCGGTGATCCGGCGGTTCAGGTCGGCGATCGCGGGGGCCAGGCGGCGACGGGCGACCTCGGCGCGCACCTGCGAGACGCCCACGGGCACGAGCACGAGCCGGACGAGCAGGGTGAGCAGCACGACGCCGAGGGCGGCGGCGGACGACCCGGCCACCGGTTCGACGAGCACGCCGAGGGTGGTGACGAGCGACTGCAGACCGCCGAGGACGACGGCGATCGGGGGGAAGGTGGACAGGTCCATGCGGACTCCTCGGTCAGAGAGACGGTGGGTGTCTTCTGGCCGCCGAGGGGCGTCGGGTCGACGCGGGCACGGGTGCGCTCAGGCGGCCGGGACGGCCCGCCCGGGAGCCCGGGACCGCACGTGCCCGCGGGCGTCCGGGTCGCGTCGCCAGACGAGGAGGCGCGTGCCGGCTTCTTCACGGAGCGTCACCTCGGGCACCGCCCCGGCCAGCCCGCAGAGCGTGAGCACGACCCGGGCCACGCCGAGCGCGGCCACCGCGGTGGCCGCACCGAGCAGGCCGACGAGCACGACCGCGGACAGCGGCGCTCCGCCGGACGAGAGCACGGCCTCGACGAACGCCGCGAGGGGCGCCAGCATCGAGAGGCCGAGGGTCATGCCGACGACCCTAGCCGACGGTCCTACCATCGGGGCAGTGCCCTCGGGAACACCGTGCCGTCCCACGCGGTTGACGCCGAGAGCCACCGCCCCGCCCCGAGAGGACTCCCGATGACCGTCGACTGGATCACCCTGCAGAAGACCGCCCACGACGAGTTCGCCCGTCGCGTCGAGGCCGTGGCCGACTGGGACGCCCCGACGCCGGACACCGAGTGGAAGGTCCGCGACCTCGTGCGTCACGTCACGCGCGAGCAGCAGTGGGTGCCGCTGCTGCTCGAGGGCGGCGACCCCTCCGAGGCGGAGAACTCCATCGAGCCGCTCGGCGACGACCTCGTCGAGGCCTGGCACCGGTGGTCCGGTGCCGCCACCGCCGCCTGGAGCGCGGCCGACCCCCACGCCGAGGTGCGCTTGAGCGCCGACGTCGTGCCCGTCCACGAGTACCTCGCCGAGCAGGTCGCCGACGTGACGATCCACACCTGGGACCTCGCCCGCGCCGTGGGGACCGACGAAGAGCTCGACGACGCGCTCGTCGAGGCCGTCTGGGGCGTGTTCGCGCCGCAGAAGGACGCCCTCGAGGCCTCGGGCCTGTTCGCGTCCCCCGTCCCGGTCGACGACGACGCGCCGCTGCGCATCCGCCTGCTCGCCCTCACCGGGCGCGACGCCCGCTGAGCCGTCCGCCCACCCGGGTGGGCGTCCTCGGCGACGCGACCCGCGCCTCCCGGGGGTTCATCACCCGGCCCTGCCAAGGTGGGGGCATGACCGCCCCGATCGATCGCCCGTGGCTGCACAGCTACGCCCCCGACGTCCCCGCCGACATCGAGCCCGTGACGGGCAGCCTCGTCGACCTCATCGACGACGCCGTGTCGACGTACCGGCAGAAGCCGGCCCTCGAGTTCTTCGGACGCGAGACGAGCTACCGCGACCTGGGCGACCAGGTCGCCCGCGCGGCCGAGGGCCTCAGGAGGCTCGGCGTGGGTCGCGGCGACCGGGTCGCCCTGATCCTGCCGAACAGCCCGCAGCACGTGGTGGCGTTCTACGCGGTGCTGCGCCTGGGCGCGGTCGTGGTCGAGCACAACCCGCTCTACACCGACCGTGAGCTGCGCCACCTCTTCGAGGACCACGGCGCCACGATCGCCATCGCCTGGGACAAGTTGGTCGACCGACTGCGCTCCCTGCCCGCCGACATCGGCTTCTCGACCGTGGTCTCGGTCGACGTGACGAAGGGCATGCCCCTCGGCACGCGCCTCGCCCTCAAGCTGCCGGTGCCCGCCGCGAAGAAGAGCCGCGCGGCCCTCACCGACGGAGCCGAGGGCGACGTCACCTGGCAAGGGCTGCTCGCGAACCGTCCGCTGCGCAAGAAGCACCCCCGACCCGACGTCGACGACATCGCCCTGCTGCAGTACACCAGCGGCACCACGGGCTCGCCCAAGGGCGCGATCCTCACCCACCGCAACCTCCGCAGCAACGCCGCGCAGGGTCGCGCCTGGGTGCCGGGACTCGTCGACGGCGACGAGACGGTCTACGGCGTGCTGCCGTTCTTCCACGCCTACGGCCTCACGCTCTGCCTGACGTTCGCGATGAGCATCGGGGCGCGCCTCGTCCTCTTCCCCAAGTTCGACGTCGACCTCGTGCTGAAGGCCGCGAAGAAGCACCCGCCGACCTTCCTGCCGGCCGTGCCGCCGATCTACCAGCGCCTCGCCGACGCGGCCCGCGAGCGCGGCGTCGACCTGTCGTCGGCACGGTTCGCGATCTCGGGCGCGATGAACCTGCCGACCGCCGTCGTCCAGGCCTGGGAGGGCGTCACGGGCGGCATGCTGGTCGAGGGGTTCGGACTGACCGAGACCTCGCCCGTCGCCCTCGGCAACCCGATCGGTCCGACCCGTCGCGTCGGCACCGTGGGCGTGCCGTTCCCGTCGACCGAGGCCCTGGTCGTCGACCGCGACGACCCCGATCCGAGCCGCCCGGTCGTCGCCGGGGCCGCCGGAGAACTGCTGCTGCGGGGCCCGCAGGTGTTCCGCGGCTACTGGAACCGACCCGACGAGACCGCCGAGGCCTTCCTCGAGGGCGGCTGGTTCCGCACCGGCGACATCGTCACGATGAGCACCGACGGGTACGTCACGATCGTCGACCGCATCAAGGAGCTCATCGTCACGGGTGGCTTCAACGTCGCCCCCTCCGAGGTCGAGGAGGCGGTCCGCAACGCCCCCGGCGTGGCCGAGGTGGCCGTGGTCGGCCTGCCCCGGTCGGGCGGCGGCGAGGACGTGGTGGCGGCCGTCGTGCTCGAGCCGGGTGCCGAGTTCGACGCCGAGGCCATCCGCGACGCCTCACGCGGCCAGCTGGCGGCCTACAAGGTGCCGCGGCGGGTCGTCCGGCTCGACGAGTTGCCCAAGTCGCTGATCGGCAAGGTGCTGCGGCGCGAGGTGCGCGACCGGCTCATCGCCGCGGGCTGACCCTCCGGGCGGGTCCTGCCGACGGGGCCCCGTCGGCGTGTCCGGTCGGCGCGGTCAGAGACCTTGCCACCGGTCGATCGGCCAGCTGACCACGAACGCCCGCCCGATCACGTCGTCGACGGGCACGAAGCCCGCGTAGGGCCCGGTCTGGTGGGCGCGGGAGTCCGCCGACCGGTCGCGGTTGTCGCCGAGCACCCAGAGCGCCCCCTCGGGCACGGTCACGTCGAAGTCGGTCGCCGAGGCGCGGGGTCCGCCGTCGGCGAGCGTGAGGTACGGCTCGTCGAGGGCCAGGCCGTTGACGAGCACGTGGCCGTCCGCGTCGCAGCAGCTGACGTGGTCGCCCGGCAGGCCGATGACGCGCTTGACGAGGTCCTGACCGGCGTCGTCGCCGTAGCCGAGCCACCCGCCCGGGTCCTCGAAGACGACGATGTCGCCGCGGTGCAACGGCAGGAGTCCGGGTGCCAGCTCGTTGACGATGATCCGGTCGCCGATCATCAGCGTCCGTTCCATCGATCCCGACGGGATGGAGAAGCTGCGCACGAGGAAGGTCCGCACGCCCCAGGACAGCAACAGCCCCACCAGGACGATCGCGAGCAACTCGAGCAGCCACCGGCCCGTGGGGTTCCGGCGGACCCCGGAGGCGCGGGTCCCCTCGCCCTCGTCGGTCGCGTCCGCGAGGGGGCTACTGTCGGTCACCGGCTCATCCTGTCAGCGCGTGCCCGCGCCCGCCCTCCCCGGTCAGGGGGCCGTGGGGCCACGGTCCCGCTGCCCCGGGTCGTCCGTCAGGCGGCCGTCCACCCGATGCGGTCGAGCCGGGCGAGGGCGTGCTCCTCGGCGACGGGTCGCTTGCCGAGGACTCCCCCGACGCCCGCGAGCATGGCCTGCGCCGGCGCCCGGGTCGGGATGCCGATCGGGCCGACGTGCGGCGCGCGCAGCCCGAGCAACTCGCGGAAGCGCGGCTGCAGCGTGCCCACCGCGCCGTTGAAGAGCACGGGATAACCGACCTTGAGAGCGGGGAAGAGCGGCGGTCGCTTGATGAATTTGACGACGTCGTCGGTGCGCGCGGTGCGCTCGAGCACGCCCCGGCGGTCGAAGTCCATGAGCTGTGACTGCATCTCGGCGACGCTGCGCGGCGGGTTCGGCACGCCCATCAGCTCGCCGGCCGTCGCCCACTCGCGGACGTAGGCGTCGGGTCCCCCGGGGATCGGCTCGTGGCCCCACTCGAGGTAGGCGGCGAGGAACGAGTCGGCGAAGGCCATGTGCACCCAGCTGAGCAGCTCCGGGTCGTTGGCGGCGTAGTCGTGGGTCACGCCGTTCCGGTCGTCGTACGTGCCGACGACCTTCGTGTGCAGGCGTGACACCCAGTTCGACGCGTGGGTGGCGGCCTCGCGGCTGCCGTACGAGACGGTGTAGATCCAGCGGATGGTGCCGGCGAGACGGCCGAGCGGGTCCTCGCGGAAGCGCGAGTGGTCGTGGACGCCGGCGAGCGCCCCCGGGTGCAGCGCCTGGACGAGCAGCGCCCGCACGCCGGCGGGGATGGTCGACATGGCGCCGTGCACGGCCCACACCGCCGAGCCCGGCAGGAAGAACCCCTCGTCGTCGCCCTTCTCGAGGTCGGTGACCCACTCGGGCGTGCCCGTGTACTGCCCGTTGAAGGTGTACTGCAGGCGGGCGCGGAGCGGTTCGGTCAGTGCGGGCATGCCTCGATCATGCGCCGCGGTGGCTGGACGCTCGCGGCGGACGCCGTCGGCGGTCCCGCCGGACGCACGCCGCGCCTCCTGCGTCCCGGGGAGGGGCAGGAGGCGCGGCGTGCGACTCGGGGTGGGTCTCAGTTCCCGTGAGCCTCGATCGAGACGGGCTGCCACTCGTTCCAGGTCGCCAGACGCGACTCGTAGTCCTTCGTGGCGATCTCGAGCGGCGCCTTGCCGAAGAAGACGCGCAGCGGCGGCTCGTCGGCGTCGACGACCGTGAGGATCGCGGAACGGGTGGCCGTGGGGTCGCCGGGGTCGGCGGCCGAGGGACGCTTCGACGCGGCCTCACGGACGTCGGCGTAGGCCTCGAGTTCGTCGCTGCGCGAGGCGGAGGGGCCCGACCAGTCGGTCGAGTAGCCGCCGGGCTCGACGAGGGTCACCTTGATGCCGAAGCCCGCGACCTCCTGGGCCAGCGACTGGCTGAAGCCCTCCAGCCCCCATTTCGAGGCGTGGTAGATGCCGACCGTCGGGAAGGCGCTGATGCCGCCGATGCTCGACACCTGGACGATGTGACCCGAGCCCTGCTCGCGCATGATCGGGAGCGCCGCCTGTGACACCCAGAGGGCGCCGAAGAGGTTCGTCTCGAGCTGGGCACGGGCCTCGTCCTCGGTGATCTCCTCGATCATGCCGAAGTGGCCGAAGCCGGCGTTGTTCACGACGACGTCCAGCCGTCCGAAGTGCTCGGCGGCCTTCTGCACCGCGGCGACGTCGGCCGCACGGTCGTTGACGTCGAGCTGGAGGGGCAGGAAGGAGTCGCCGTACGCGTCCACGAGGGGCGTGACGTCGTCGATCTTCCGTGCGGTGCCCGCGACCATGTCGCCGCGTTCGAGGGCCGCCTCGGCCCATTCGCGGCCGAAGCCCTTGGATGCACCGGTGATGAACCAGACCTTGCTCACGATGTGTCGTTCCTCTCTTCGTGATGTCGAGGACCATGCTGCGCCGCGCCTCCTCGTCCGCGGTCAGGTTGCCAGCCGGCACCGAGCCCACGGGGTACGCCCGGCGGTCGATAGAGTGGCCCGGTGACCACCGACAGCGCTCGTCCCTGGCTCGACTCCTACGCACCCGGCGTGCCGCACGACCTCGAACCGGTCGACGGCTCGCTGCTCGACCTGGTCGAGGCCTCCGCGGCGCGGTACCCCAGGGCGGTGGCGCTCGAATTCTTCGGGGCGACGACCACCTATTCCGAGCTCGTCGACCAGATCGCGCGGGCGGCCGAGGGGCTGCGCAAGCTCGGGGTCGGGCACGGCGACACCGTCGCGATCGTGTTGCCGAACGGTCCGCAGCACGTCGTCGCGTTCTACGCGGTGCTGCGCCTCGGCGCGATCGTCGTCGAGCACAACCCGCTCTACACGCCGCGCGAGCTGCGTCACCAGTTCGAGGACCACGGCGCCAAGGTGGCCATCGCCTGGAACAAGGTGGTCGAGACCATCCAGGCCTTCCCCGACGACGTGGCCGTCGAACACCTCGTCTCGGTCGACGTCACCCGGGCGATGCCGTTCACCACGCGGGCGGCCCTGGCCCTGCCGATCAAGAAGGCCCGCCAGTCCCGTGAACGCCTCACGACGACCGTGACGGGCACCACGCCGTGGGAGAAGGTCGTCGGCTCGTCGCGCATCAAGGCGAGGCACCCGCGACCGACCACCGACGACCTGGCGGTCATCCAGTACACGAGCGGCACCACGGGCGCGCCCAAGGGTGCCCAGCTGACGCACCACAACCTCCTGTCGAACGCCGCGCAGGCCCAGGCCTGGGTGCCGACGATCGAACGCGGCACCTGCGTCGTCTACGCGGTGCTGCCGATGTTCCACGCGTACGGCCTGACGCTCTGCCTCACCTTCGCGATGAGCATGGGCGCCCGACTCGTGCTCTTCCCGGCCTTCGACCCGGCGCTGGTGCTCAAGGTCATGAAGAAGCACCCGCCGACCTTCCTGCCCGCGGTCCCCCCGATCTACGCCCGTCTGCAGAAGGCCGCCGACGACGCCGGCGTCTCGCTGAAGGGCGTCGACGTCGCGATCTCGGGGGCCATGCCGCTCTCGGCCGACGTCGTCGAGCCGTGGGAGGCCGAGTCCGGCGGCTGGTTGGTCGAGGGCTACGGGCTCTCCGAGTGCTCGCCCGTCCTCATGGCCAACCCCGTCGGTCCGACGCGCCGCGCGGGCACGGTCGGTCTGCCCCTGCCGGGCACCGAGGTGCGCGTCGTCGACCCCGAGAACCCCACGGTCGACGTGGCGGCCGGTGAACGCGGCGAGCTGATCGTCCGTGGCCCGCAGGTCTTCAGCGGGTACTACCGCAAGCCGAAAGAATCGGGCGAGGTCTTCGTCGACGGCGACTGGTTCCGCACCGGCGACATCGTCACCATCGACGACGACGGGTTCGTCCGCATCGTCGACCGCATCAAAGAACTCATCATCACCGGCGGCTTCAACGTCTCGCCGTCCGAGGTCGAAGAGGTCCTGACCCGGTTCGAGGGCGTCGCCGAAGCCGCGGTCGTGGGTCTGCCCACCCCCGGCGGCGAACAGGTGGCCGCCGCGATCGTCGTGAAGCCGGGCGCCCACGTCGACGTCGCGGCCCTGCGCGCGTTCGCGCGCAAGCACCTCACGCCGTACAAGGTGCCGCGGCGCATCGTCGTCGTCGACGACCTCCCCCGGTCGCTCATCGGCAAGGTGTTGCGCCGCAAGGTACGCGACTCGCTGGCCGAGCGCTGAGACCGGACCCGCGCCTCCTCGACCGGACGACGGTCGGCAGGTGCGGGTCGGTCCACCCCCGGCCGCGGCTCAGGAGGTGCCGCTCAGCTGGGCGAGACGCGATCCGTCATGCGACCCTCGGCCAACCAGGCCAGTCGCTGCAGCGCCTCTCTGTTGCGCCAGTGCAGCGGCGGGTCCATCAGGGCCTTCGGCACCAGCCGACCGGGGCCCGCGACGGCGTACTCGGTCATCGTGACGAAGCAGCCGCCCATGCGGTTGCGCACGTCGATCTCGACCCGGGCCTCGCCCATCGGCCAGCCCCTGGCGTGGAACACGGCCCGGACCGGAGGGTCCCACTCGAGGATGGTCGTCACGTCGTCGATGACCAACGGCCAGACCCCGAACGAGTGGTGGACCCTGGCCTCGACGCTCGGCCAGGTCAGTTCGACCTCGCGGATGCGCGCCGACCCGACGACCCAGCTCGTGAAGAGCCACCCGTCGCTCAGCACGTCGAAGACGTCGTGGGGTGAGGCCTCGATGAAGCGGTGCGTGGTGCTCATCCGTCGATCCTGGCACGGTCCCCGCGCGCCGCGCACCCCGTTGACGCGCCCCTGCCGCCGTGGATCAGATCGGGCGTCGGACGCCTCCCCCGTCGGGAGTCGACGCGATCAGGAGTCGACGCCGAGGTACGGCAGCCGGTCGATGCCGAACTCGTGCTTCAGGGCGCTGCGCGCGGCGTAGGCGCCACCCAGCCCGTGCACCGAGGGGCCCGGCGGGGTCGAGGATGAGCACAGGTAGAGGCCCGGCGTCGGCGTGCGCCACGGTTCGGTCGACAGCGTCGGCCGTGCTGCCAGCTGCCAGACGCTCGGGGCCCCGGCGGCGATGTCGCCGCCGATGTAGTTGGGGTCGTGCGCTTCGAGGTCGACCGCCGTCCGGCTGTTCGTGGCCAGGATCGTGTCACGGAACCCCGGCGCGAAGCGCTCGATGCCGGCGATGACGGTCTCGGTCTGGTCGACCGTGGACCCGCGCGGGACGTGCGTGTACGCCCACAGGGCCTGCTGACCGTCGGGGGCGCGCGTGCCGTCGACCACGCCCGCCTGGGCCACCAGGACGTACGGCGTGCGGGCGTGTCGACCCGAGGCGACGTCGTGCTCGCCCGAGGCGATCTCGGCCCGCGTCCCCCCGAGGTGCAGCGTGGGGCTGCGCCGGGCCTCGTCGTTCGCCCAGGGCACCGGCCCCGACAGCGCGAAGTCGACCTTGGCCGCCGCGTTCCCGTACCGGAAGCGCCGCAGGGCGCGCTCGTACCGGTCGGGCAGACGACTGCCCGCGATGTCGGCCAGGGCACGGGCGCTCGTGTCGAAGATCGTGGCCTTCGCCCTCGGCAGCTCGTCGATCGACGTGACGTCCACGCCCGTCGTGATGGTGCCTCCGTGGGCCAGGACGTCGTCGGCCATGGCGTCGACGATCGACTGGCTGCCACCGGTCGGCACCGGCCAGCCCCGGGCGTGCGCGTGGACGGCCAGGACGAGCCCGGCGGCCGAGGTCGACAGGCTCGGCATCGGGCGGATCGCGTGGGCCATCACCCCGGCGAGCATGGCCGGGGCCTCGTCACCCGAGAACCCGGCGTTCCACCAGGGGCCGCTCTGTGACAGGGCGGCCAGACCGAAGCGTGCGAGGGTCACCGGGTCGTCCGGCACCCGGACGAGCTCGCGCATCGTGAACTTCGCCATGCGGGGCTCGGTCTCGACCAGACCCCGCAGGAGGCGCGCCCAGGCGGCACCGTCGGCACCGAGCCCGTCCGCCGTCCGGTCGAGGTCCCGGTAGGCGATGCCGGCACGTCCGCCGTCGAGCGGGTGGGCGTACGAGATGTCGGGGACCGTCAGCTCGATCCGGCGGTCGAGTTGGAACCGCTGGAAGAACCCCGACGCGAGGGCCATGGGGTGCACGGCCGAACAGATGTCGTGGCGGAAGCCCGGTAGGGTCGCCTCCTGGGTGCGCGCTCCCCCACCGATCGTGTCCGCCCGTTCGACGACCTCGACGCGGAGACCGGCCCGAGCGAGCACCACGGCCGCCGCGAGACCGTTGGGCCCCGCACCGACGACGACCGCGTCCACCTCGGGCGCGGCGCTCATGCCCGACGCCCGCGGGTCACCCGACCCACCACGGCGGCGGTGGCGGCCGCGGACGCCCCCACCACGGCCCCCACGGTCAGGGCACGGTTGCGGGTGTACCAGACCTGCGGACTCGTGGTGCGCGCGCGGTCGCTGAAGATGCCGCGAGCCCCGTGGTCACCGGCCGTGGGCTCGTAGAGGTTGTCGGGCAGCATGGGCTCGCTCTTGTCGGGAGCCTGCTGGCCGGAGTACCCGCTCTTGGCGAGGTAGACGTCGAGGAAGTTCGCGACGAACCGGTTGCCGAGCACCGTCATGACGGTGGGCTCGCCGAGCCAGGTCCGGCGACGCGGCTTGTCGGCGACGTCGGCGATCGCCCGGGCCCCGACCTCGGGTTCGAAGATGGGCGGCACGGGCTGGGGGTGCTCGGGCAGGGTCGAGCGCACCCAGTTGAACTGGATGGTGTTGAGGGCCGGCATGTCGACCGTGCTGATCCGCACCGAGCTCTTGTTGTGGATCAACTCGGTCGTCACCGACTCGGTGAAGCCCTGGACGGCGTGCTTCGCACCGCAGTACGAGGCCTGGAGCGGGATGCCTCGGTGGGCGAGCGCCGATCCCACCTGGATGACCTGCCCGCGGTCGCGGGGCACCATGCGCGACAGGGCCGCACGAGTGCCGTTGACGAAGCCGAAGTAGTTGACGGCCGTGGCCCGCTCGAAGTCGTCGGGGTCCGTCTCGAGGAACTCGCCGAACACACCGACCATCGCGTCGTTGACCCAGAGGTCGATCGGCCCGAGCTCGGCCTCGACGCGATCGGCGGCCGACTCGACCTGGGCGCGATCGGCCACGTCGGTCGAGATGCCCAGCGCACGGCGACCGGCGGCCTCGACGTCGCGGACGGCCCCGTCGAGGCCGTCCTGTCCCCGAGCGAGGATCGCGACGTCCCATCCGCGCGCGGCGAGCTCTCGGACGGTGGCCCGGCCGAGTCCCGCGGACCCTCCGGTGACGACGGCGGTTCTCGTGCTGGTCATGGTGCTACCTCGGGCCTCTCGGCGGATCGTGGACGGACCCCCGACGCTAGTCCGCGACCGGAGGTCCGTCCCGGGGGTGATGCCCAGGTGTCAGATGTCGAAGCCTCCGCCGAAGTCGCCTCCGCCGAAGTCCCCTCCGCCGAAGTCGCCTCCCCCGAAGTCCCCGAAACCCCCGCCGGAGTCGCCGGCCCCGTCGGCACCGAAGTCGCCGCCGCCGTCGCTCGCCGTCTCGGTGCCGGCGTCGGCACCGCCGTCCGCGCCGCCCTCGCCCTCGGAGCCCTGGTCGCCGCCGGCGTCGTCACCCGCGCCGCCGTCCGCCGTCGCCCCGGCGTCGGGCAGGAACGCGCTCATCAGGGTCGACCCGATGACGTAACCGGCCACCGTGCCCAGGATCGACCCGCCGATGATCGAACCCATGCCGGGGCCCTGACGGAGGGGCTGGCCGTTCGGCCCGACCTGCTGCCGTCCGTCCGGGCCGCCGCCGAGGGTGCGCTCGAGGGTCCCGGGTCGTCGGAGCTCGGACCGGGTGGCGGCCTGGGCGAGCGAGCCGGCGTCGTCGCCGCGCGGTGCCTCGCCGGGGCTCGACTCGGCCGTCAGCTGGTCGAAGACGAGACGGCGTTGTTCGGGGCTGAGCTTCGCGAACGCCTCGGCGTGCACCTGCTCGATGGTCTCGGGCGGGGCGGTCTTCAGCAGGTAGCGGTACCGCTCGACGGCGATCTCGTCGTCGCTGCGGGCCGGGCCGGTGCCGGCCGACGAGGCCGGGACCGACGACTGCTGGCCGTAGCCCTGCTGGCCGTACCCCTGCTGGCCGTACCCCTGCTGCGGGGCGGCGGGCTGCTCGTAGCTCTGCTGCCCGTACCGGTAGCCCTGCGGAGCGGAGGGCTGCTGCGGCTGGCCCTGCTGCGGCTCGCGGCCGAGGAGGCGGTCGAGGAATCCCATGGTGGTGTCCTGTCGGATCGTGTGCTCGGTGCCGCGCGCGGGGCGCGACGTCGGTCTGCCCACCACGGTACGGATCGTCCCGGCCCGCCGCCTGGACGGCGACGGAACGTCAGCCGCGAACGTCCTGATCGACGGCGTCACGCGACGCGTCGTCGACGCCGGCTCCACGGCGGCCCACCGACCGGACGACGAGGAACACCACGACGCCCGCGATGGCGGCGTACACGACGTAGTCCAGGTACTTCGCGTACCGGTCGATGAGCTCGTACTGGGTGCCGAGGGCGGCGCCCAACCCGATCAACAGCCCGTTCCAGAGGCCGCTGCCCACGATCGTGAAGACCGAGAAGACCAGCAGGGGCATGCGCTCGGCACCGGCGGGAAGCGAGATGAGGCTGCGCACGCCCGGGATGAACCGGCCGAAGAACACCGCGGACCGCCCGTGGCGCTCGAACCAGCCGGCCGCCTTCTCGAAGTCGTGGCGGTCGACCAGCGGCAGCTTGGCCAGCCACCGGATGCTGCGGTCGAGGCCGAGACCGGCCCCGAGCCCGTAGAGGACCAGGGCGCCCAGGTAGGCGCCGAAGGTGCTCAGCGCGATCAACAGCACGATGTTCATCGACCCGGCGCCGGCCAGGAACCCGGCCAGCGGCAGGATGACCTCGCTGGGGATCGGCGGGAACACGGTCTCGACGAAGGTCAGCAGGGCGACGCCCCACTCGCCGAGGGCGTCGATGACGCGGGCGGCGAACCCGACGAGGCCGTCGAGGTCGGCGACGACGTCCTGGCTCGAGGACGAGGAGGCGCGGAGGACGAGGGCTGTCGAGGTCATGGGTCCCAGGTGGTCGGTCGGGCGCTCGGGGGCGCAACGGATCGGCAGCCCCGAGTATGGCGGGGCAGCCTGCGCGTCCGCCCACAACGCCCGGGTGGGCTGCGCCTGACGGGGAACACCGCATCGCTTGCTACATTGACCTGTGTCGGCTTGGTTTCCGACGCCGGACACACTCACGAAACAGGACCCCAATGGGATCGCTCATCTACGGAACCTCGGGCATCGAGGTCGAGTTCGAGGACCGCGTGCTCGAACACCTCCAGATCGTCATCGCCACCAAGCTGCGTCGCCGCGAGTCGTTCTTCTTCTCGTGGCGCGACACGCAGAAGGTCGGTGACGGTCGCAGCAGCATCTGGCTGGACGCCGGCATCCCGCTCTACTTCAAGTACTCCGGCGGCCGGGTGCCGTCGATCAACCGTGACTGGCTCACCGAGCTGACGGCCTCGTCGAACAGCTCGTCCGGCCTCGTCCTCACCGACGAGCCCAGTCTCGACAACAGCGCCAAACGACGCGGCTGACCCGCGCCTCCCCCCTTTCGAGGCGTTGACCCGGTTCGGGTCCGTTCCGTACCGTGGGCCCGACGGCGACGGAGGGGGCGGTCATGCAGGGTGCCAGGCGCGCGAGCGCGGGCCGACTCGCGATCGCCACGATGGTGACGGCCGGCCTGGTCGCGGCCCTCGTGACGGCCCAGGCCCCCGTCGCGGCGCGGGCCTCGGACGCCGTCCTCTCGCAGGGACGCAGTGCGGGGGCCTCCTCGGTCGCCTCACGGTCCACCCCGGCAGCGGCCGCGGTGGACGGCGACGGGCGGACGGGTTGGAGGAGCGCGCGGGCGGGCTCGCAGTGGTTGCAGGTCAGCATCGGACCGCAGGTCGATGTGTCGCAGGTCTCGCTGCAGTGGGGTGACGCCCCGGCGACGGCCTACGAGGTCCAGATCTCGTCGACCGGCAAGACCTGGCGCACGCTGGCGTCGACGACCCGGGGTGACGGCGGCACGGACACGTACGACGTGGCCGGGACGGGGAGGCACGTCCGGGTGCTCGCGACGGTCTCGGCCACGGGCACGGGGTACTCGCTGTCCGAACTGACGGTGCGTGGGTCCCGGACCGGGTCGTCGTCCGCCACCCCGGGCGTCCGACTCGCCGGTGGTGCCGGCTCGTGGCACCTCGAGGTCGACGGGCGGCCCTTCACGGTCGAGGGGGTCACCTACGGCGCCCCGGCCGCCGAGGCGGCCACCCACTTCCCCGACATCGCCTCGATGGGCGCCAACACGGTCCGCACCTGGGGCACCGACACGGGCTCGGGGCGCCTCTTCGACGCCGCGTCGGCGTCCGGTCTCCACGTCGTCGCCGGCCTGTGGCTCGACCACGGCGTCGACTACGTCGGCGACACCGCCTACAAGACGGCCACCCTGGCGAGCATCCGCTCGACCGTGGCCGCCTACCGGGATCGGCCGAGCCTCCTGGCCTGGGACGTGGGCAACGAGGTGATGCTGGGGCAGGGCGAGACCCAACGGGTCGCCTACGCCCGCTTCGTCGACCAGGTCGCCCGGACGATCCACTCGATCGACCCGGGCCACCCCGTCACCTCGACCGACGCCTGGATCGGCGCCCTCTCGTACTACGAGGAGCACGCTCCGTCGCTCGACTTCTACTCGGTCAACTCGTACGGCGGTGTCGGGTACCTCGAGGACGGGTGGATCTCCAGCGGGTACACCAAGCCCTACCTGGTGACCGAGACCGGTCCGGCCGGCTCGTGGGAGGTCCCCGACGACGCGAACGGCATCCCGCTCGAACCCGGCGACGAGGCCAAGGCCCGGGCATACACCGCCGCGTGGCAGGCCGTCCAGTCCCATCCCGGCGTCGCCCTCGGGGCCACCGTCTTTAACTACGGCCTCGAGAACGACGAGCCCGGCGTCTGGTTGAACCTCCGGACCGACGGTCTCCGTCGGCTGTCGTACTTCGCGGTCCAACGCGCCTACGGCGGGGAGGCGCCCACCAATACGTCGCCCGTCGTGCGCTCCATGACGCTGTCCCCGGCCTCGGGAGTGCGCCCGGGCACACCCGTCACGCTGGCGACCTCGGTGACCGACCCCGACGGCGACCCCGTGACCTACCGGGTCTACGCCACGAGCCGGTACGTCGACGGGGACGAGTCCCTCCGGCCGATGCCGGCGACCACCACGGGGCCGGGGACCATGACGGTGCAGGCCCCGTCCCGCCCCGGGGTGTGGAAGATCTACGTCTACGCGCTCGACGGCCGGGGCAACGTGGGCATCGAGGCCCGCTCGGTCCGCGTCGTCTGACGTCCCCGCGTCAGCGGCGGACGAGTGCGGCGACCGCTCGCCACCCCACGACGAACACACCGAGCACGACGACGGTCACGACGACGAAGCTGACCTGCACACCCTGACCGCTCACCACACGGAGCAGCACGCCGATCACGGCGGTGGAGACCCAGACGACCGCTCCCGAGCGGACGGCCGACAGCGGCCAGCGGACGCCGGTCACGCTCGCCCAGCCGACGACCGAGCCGACCACGAACGGCCACAGCGTGCCGAGCAGGCCGGGCAGGTCGAGGCCTTCGGCGTGGCTGCGACGGCCGATGACGACGAAGGCCAGGACCGCGACGAGGTCGACGACGATCGGCCACCAGGCCGGGCCGACCTCCCGCCGCCGGGTCGTCGGGGACGAGGTCGGGCTGGGGCGGGTCATCTCGGTGTCCTCTCGTGACGTCGGCACGCGCCGCGGACCGGGTCGCTCGGGTTCAGCGCGACCGCGGCTGCTCGAGTGCGCGCGACAACTCTGCCAGCAGTTCGTCGACCTGGGGGGCCACGAGGCGGTCGAGGGCCTCGGCGATGCGCGGACGGTGCTGCACCAGGGCCAGGCACAGGCTCGTGCCGACGGACTCGGCGTGGTCGCCCGCCAGGGTGATCTCGTGTCGCAGTGCGGCCTTGGCCTCGTCCGAGTACTCGGGCTCGGGCTCGGGTCGCGGGGCAGGACCCGGTCGGTGTTCCGATCCGGCGGCCGGACGAGGCTCGTCGGGCAGAGGCGCGTCGGTCGGCGTCGCCGAGTCGGGCGGCAGCAGCCAGCCGTCGAGGTCGTCGGGGTCGAACGACGCGGCCGCGACGTCGGGCTCGGTCGTGGAGGTGGCTCCGGTGGACCCGCCCACGACGGTCGGGTCGGGCGGGACGATGCCGGCGTCGGCCGGCATCCCCGCGAGCCCGGCGAGCGTGAAGAGGAACGGCTGGCCCGGTTCGGGTTCGGGGTCGAGATCGAGACCCTGGAACTCGGGGTCGAGACCCTGCTCGGGTCGGTAGCCCCGCGCCTCCTGGGCCTCGGCGAGTCGCAGCTCGCGCGTGACGAGCGGCAGGTTGCGGGCCGTGTACTCGTCGACGTCGTCGTCGACGATCTGCCGCATCCGGTTCAGCAGCGCGTGCTGCACGGCGTGCGGCACGTCGTGGTCGAACCCGGCGGCGGTGGCGACGGGCGAGCCGAGGCACATCCGACACGGTCGCGTGCGACCGCGGGCGGTGCCGATGTGCCACCGGGGCAGCCAGCGCAGCCAGGCGTCGACGGCAGAGCTCACGCGTCCCTCGATCTGCTCGGCCATGCCTCGAATCTAGGGCGAAAAGCGGCCGGGACGCCGACACGCCCGGGCGATTCCCGGGGATCGAGGTGTCCGAGCAGCCCGCGGAGCCGACGGCGGTGCACGACTCGGGCCGCGTCACCCTCGTCGACGCCGGGACTCAGCCCGACGTGACGAAGTCGATGAGTTCCTCGACCCGGCCGAGCACCGACGGCTCGAGGTCGGCATAGCTCCGCACGCGCGACAGGATGTGCTGCCAGGCCCGCGCGATGTCCGCCTGGTCCTCGTGCGGCCAGCCCATGGCCTCGCACACGCCGTGCTTCCACTCGACGGATCGGGGCACGACCGGCCAGGCCTCGACACCGAGCCGCCCGGGCTTGACGGCCTGCCAGACGTCGACGAACGGGTGCCCGACCACCAACACGTGGCGGCCGAGCGGACTGCGGGCGATGCCCTCGGCGACCCGGCTCTCTTTCGAGCCCGGCACCAGGTGGTCGACGAGCACGCCGACGCGTCGCTCGGGCCCCGGCCGGAAGTCGCGGAGCACGTCGGCCAGGTGGTCGACGCCCTCGAGGTACTCGACGACGACGCCCTCGACCCGCAGGTCGGAGCCCCAGACCTTCTCGACCAGCTCGGCGTCGTGCCGCCCCTCGACGAAGATGCGACTCTGACGGGCGACCCGGGCCTTGGCCCCCTCGACGGCGAACGAGCCGGACGCCGTGCGCGCCCGACCCTGAGGCGCCGCCCGCGGCACCCGCAGCGCTACGGGGGCGCCGTCGATCGAGAACGAGCCCGACATCGGGAAGGCCCGCACCCGGCCCTTCCAGTCCTCGAGCTCGACGGTGCCGGCCTCGACGCGGACGATCGCGCCCGTGAAGCCCGACCGGACCTCTTCCACCACGAGGTCGCGGACCGCGTCGGTCGGCCTCGGCGCCGGCTTCGTCGAGCGCTTCCAGTCGCCGGCGAGCACGTCGGCACCGTACCGGTCGTCATCCACGGGGGCCTCCGGAGCGTGGTCGGGGTTGGTAGGGGCGGGGTGGGCCCTTTCGCGGGCCGTCGGCGGGTGCGGTCTCGGGACGCCCGGACGTGCGGCCCGGCCGGGGGGACGGAGCAGGAGGCGCGGTGCCGCTCCGTGGAGTCGCCTCGGTCGGGCGCTGGCTCACCTTCGGCGGACGCGCCGCCGACGCGTCGGGCTTCGGGAGCGCGACGCGGGTGGAGGACGGTGACGACGCGACCCGCGCCTCGCGGTCGGATGCGGCCGTGCGGACCGCGACGCCCGCCGGGGTCGGCGTGAAGCCGACCGTGAAAACCCAGATCAGACCACCCAGGACGAAGAGCACGAACGCGGCCGACACGGCCGCGGGCAGCCACCAGGCCGCGAGGGGCCCACCCTGCGAGACGAGGGCCAGGACGAACAGCGCCGCGACGAACCACAGGGAGGCGCTGGTCGCCACCGCGAGGTAGCGCTGGTATCGGCGCCTCATCTCGGCCCGGTTGGCCGGGTTCTTCCAGAACGCGGCGTGCGGGACGAGCACGTGGCGGGCGGGCGTGACCGCGAGGAACAGAGCCGACACCGACCAGGTCACGACGATGCCGACCACGAGCACGGCGCCGAGGAGGACGAGGTCGTCACGGCTCGCCGCGAACGCCGACCCACCCGTCTCGCTGAGGTGGACCATCACGACCCGGCCGGGCAGGACGCGCCAGGCCACCGCGAGCGTCACGAGCACGCCGACGAGGGCGACGGCCACGGGCACGGCGGGGCGCAGACGCGCGACGAGGTTCATCGTGCGCCGCTCCCTGCCGCGGCCGTGGTCACGTCGATCAGGCCTGCGCCCGCTCGAGCACCAGCTCGCGGACGCGCGCGGCGTCCGCCTGCCCCTTCATGGCCTTCATGACGGCGCCGATGACGGCACCGGCGGCCTGGACCTTGCCGTCGCGGATCTTCGCCAGCACGTCGGGCTGACCGGCCAGGGCCTCGTCGATGGCGGCGATGAGCGCGCCGTCGTCCGAGACGACCTTCAGCCCGCGGGCCTCGACGACCTCGGACGGGCTGCCCTCGCCGGCGACGACGCCCTCGAGCACCTGACGGGCCAGTCGGTCGGTCAGCTCGCCGCTCTCGACGAGCGCGATGAGTTCGCTGACGTGCAGGGGCGACACGAGGCTCGAGGCCTCGACGCCCTGCGCGTTGGCGAGGCGGGCGATCTCGCCGGTCCACCACTTGCGTGCGGCCTGGGGTGAGGCACCCGCGGCGACGGTCTCGACGAGCTCGGTGAGCAGGCCGGAGTTCACGACGTCCTGGAACTCGAGGTCGGCGAACCCCCACTCGGACTTGAGCCGGCGACGCTGGGCGACCGGCGCCTCGGGAAGGGCCAGACGCAGTTCTTCGACGAGCTCGCGAGGAGGGACGACGGGCAGCAGGTCGGGCTCGGGGAAGTACCGGTAGTCGTCGGCGTCGCTCTTGGGGCGGCCCGCCGAGGTGCGACCGGTGTCTTCGTGCCAGTGGCGCGTCTCTTGCGTGATGGTGCCGCCCGCGGCGAGGATCGCGGCCTGACGCTGGATCTCGTAGCGGACCGCGCGCTCGACCGAACGGAACGAGTTGACGTTCTTGGTCTCGGTGCGGGTGCCGAGCTTCTCCTGCCCGTGCGGACGCAGGGAGACGTTCGCGTCGCAGCGCAGGTTGCCGCGCTCCATGCGGGCCTCGCTGACGCCGAGGGCCCGCACGATGTCACGGATGGTCGACACGTAGGCCGCGCCCAGCTCGGGACCCTTGGCGCCCGCGCCGATGATCGGCTTGGTGACGATCTCGACGAGCGGGATGCCGGCGCGGTTGTAGTCGACGAGGGAGTACTCGGCGCCCTGGATGCGACCGGTCGACCCGCCGACGTGCGTCAGCTTGCCGGCGTCCTCTTCCATGTGGGCGCGCTCGATCGGGATCGCGAAGACGGTCCCGTCCGGCAGCTCGACCTCGACCTCGCCCTCGAACGCGATGGGTTCGTCGAACTGGCTGACCTGGTAGTTCTTGGGGTTGTCGGGGTAGAAGTAGTTCTTGCGGGCGAAGCGCGAGCTCTCGGCGATCGAGCAGCCCAGGGCCAAGCCGAGGCTGATCGAGTAGCGCACGGCCTGCTCGTTGACCACCGGCAGCGACCCGGGCAGACCCAGGTCGACCGGGGTGACGTTGGTGTTGGGCTCGCCACCGAAGAAGTTCGGGGCGTCAGAGAACATCTTGGTCTTGGTCGCGAGCTCGACGTGGACCTCGAAGCCGAGGACGACCTCGAACTGCTCGAGGGCCTTCTCGTAGTCCATCAGGTCTGCCTTGGCCATCAGATGACTCCCTCGGTGGCGGCGGTCTGCTCGGTCGCGCTCAGGTCGGGCGCGCGCGAGATGAGCGTGTGGCCCCAGCCCTGCTCGAGCAGCTGCTCGAGGGCGGCACCGTAGGTGTAGAGGCGGGCGTCGCCGCGCGCGGGGGCCATGAACTGCAACCCCGTCGGCAGCCCGTCCTCGGCGGCCAGGCCCATCGGCACCGTGATGCCGGGGATGCCGGCCAGGTTGGCCGGGATCGTCGTGATGTCGTTGAGGTACATGGCCAGCGGATCGTCGATCTTCTCGCCGAGCCGGAACGCCGTGGTGGGCGCGGACGGCGAGACGAGGACGTCGACCTGGTCGAACGCCGCCGCGAAGTCGCGCTGCACGAGGGTGCGCACCTTCTGCGCGCTGCCGTAGTAGGCGTCGTAGTAGCCCGCGCTCAGCGCGTAGGTGCCGAGGATGATGCGGCGCTTGACCTCGGGGCCGAAGCCGGCCTCGCGGGTGGCGGCCATGACGTCCTCGACGGTGCCGCCTCCCTCGGGGACGACCCGCAGGCCGAAGCGCACCGAGTCGAACTTGGCGAGGTTGCTCGACGCCTCGGCCGGCAGGATCAGGTAGTAGGCGCTGATCGCGTGCTCGAAGCTGGGGGCCGAGATCTCGACGATCTCGGCACCGGCCGCGCTCATGAGCTCGAGGGCCTCGGCGAAGCGGGTCTTGACGCCGGCCTGGAAGCCCTCGCCGTTCAGCTCGCGGACGACTCCGATGCGGACGCCCTGCAGGGCACCGCCGGCGAGACCGGTGCGGGCCGCCTCGGTGAACGAGGGCCAGGCGTCGCGCAGCGAGGTGGAGTCGCGGGGGTCGTGCCCCGTGATGACGTCGTGCAGCATGGCGCTGTCGAGCACCGTGCGGCTGACCGGGCCGACCTGGTCGAGCGAGCTGGCCAGGGCGATCGCGCCGTAGCGGCTGACCGACCCGTAGGTCGGCTTGACCCCGACGGTGCCGGTGACGGCACCGGGCTGGCGGATGGACCCGCCGGTGTCGCTGCCGAGGGCGAGGGGCGCCTCGAAGGCGGCGACGGCCGCCGCGGAGCCGCCACCCGAGCCACCGGGGATGCGGTCGAGCGACCAGGGGTTGTGCGTGGGTCCGTAGGCCGAGAACTCGGTCGACGAGCCCATCGCGAACTCGTCCATGTTGGTCTTGCCGAGGGGGACGAGGTCGGCCGCGCGCAGCTTGGCGACGACGGTGGCGTCGTACGGCGGCACCCAACCCTCGAGGATCTTGCTGCCGGAGGTCGACGGCATGTCGATCGTGCAGAGGACGTCCTTGATGGCGATCGGGACGCCGGCGAGCGGGCCGAGTGCCTCGCCCGCGGCGCGGCGGCGGTCGACGTCAGCCGCCGTGTCGAGTGCGGCCGTGCTGACGTGCAGGAAGGCGTGGACGTCCCCGTCGACCGCCTCGATGCGGTCGAGGTGGGCGCGCGTGACGTCGACCGACGACACGTCGCCGGCGGCGAGGCGGGTCGACAGCTCGGCGGCGGACAGGTGGACGAGCGAGGTGGTGTCGGTCATGGCTACTGCTCTTCTCCCAGGATCGCGCTCACCCGGAAGCGCGAGCCGTCGTGGTCGGGGGCGCCGGACAGGGCCTGCTCGGCCGTGAGCGTCTCGCCCACGACGTCGGGCCGGAACACGTTCTCGAGCGGGATCGGGTGGCTGGTCGCCGGGACGTCGTCGGTCGCGACCTCTCGGACCTTGGCGACGCTGTCGACGATGTGGCCGAGCTCGGCGGTCATCGTGTCGATCTCGGCCTCGGTGAGGGCGATGCGGGCGAGACCGGCGAGGTGCTGCACCTGCTCGCGCGTGATTTCGGACATGCTTCTCTCTCACGTGGTCGTGCGGGGGTACCGCGGCGGCGGTACCGCACGATTCTACGGGGCGGCACCGACGCGCGGGGTCGTGGGGGGTCGCGGCGTCGGACCCTCAGTCGCGGAAGTAGACGTCCTGCGGCCGCACGAGCGTGAGGGCGGGCGCCTCCGGACCGCCCTCGCCCGGTTGGCCGGTGCGACCGTCGACGAGTGCGCCGTGCCCGAGCCCGATGAGGGCCAGGCTGCGCATCGACTCGGTGCCGGCCCGGAAGTAGTCGTTGTGACCGAGGGCGGAGGCCAGGGCGTGTCCCGTCACCGCATCGGCTCCACCGCTCAGGTGCAGCACGACGGCGCCGAAGGCGCCCGTCGCCGGGTCGGCCCCGAAGAAGCCGCTTCCTGCCACGGGATCGAAGCTGCCGGCGGCGGCGTACACGTCGTGACCGCGGACCGCGAGCTCCCCGGCGTCGGACACGACGCTGCCGGGCGATCCCAGCAGCACCAGCGAGTCGACCGACACGCGTCCGGACGACAGGGCGATCGTCGCCGTCGTCGAGCCGTACGAGTGCGCCATGACCGACACCCGCGGCTCGTCGTCCGCCCGGGCCGCATCGAGCCCGTCGAGCGCGTCCACGAGGTGGGACGCACCCTGCCGAGCGAGGCCGAGGTCGTAGAAGTTGGTCAGGTCGGGCGTCTGGTAGCCCATCCAGGCCACGACGGCGACGGTCGGCACGGGGCCGGGGCCGCCGCGGCCCAGCAACGTCGCCCAGGTGGCCTGCTCGTCGTGGAGGGCGCCGGCGGTGTTGGTCCAGTCCACGAGCTGGTCCGACACCGTGAACAGCATGCCGGGGACGAGCACGCTGACGTCGTCGGCGGTGTCGAGGTCGCCGACGGTGACGGCCGCGCGTCCGGGCAGGACCGTGTCGAGCGCCACGAGGTGTCGGTCGGCCGCCCCGGCGAAGGGGACGTCGTTCGTCGCCCCGTCGAGCGTCGCCCGCACCTGCTGCAGCATGGCCAGGCGACGGGCGTCACCCGGCTCCTCGTCGACCGAACCGATCCGCTGCGAGACGGCGACCGTCGCGTACCGCAGGAGCTGCCGGTTGGCGGTGTCGCGCACCGAGTACGGGACGCCCTCGAGGTTGCCGACGACGCCCGGCACGCTGCGCGCGAGGACCGCCTGCCGACCGTCGTCCAGCCCGGACCACCAGGCGGCCGTGACCTCGGGTGCGACCTGCTCACCGAGCGCCGCCGTCAGCGCCGTCGCGTCGTCACCGTCGGCGTCGAGGGTGTCGGCGAAACGCTCGACCCCGGCCGAGGAGGCGCGGGCCAGCTGGTCGAGGCAGGCCTCGGCCGAGAAGGCGGTCGCCTCGACCTCCCGGCAGCCGTCGAGCTCGGGCACGGCACGACCGTCCCGTACCGGTGCGACCCCCGGGACGTGGCCCGGCGACGCCCCGACGAGTGGCCCGGTGGCCGGGCGGTCGAGCGTCACGTCGGTCGCCGACGGCACGGTCGGAGCGTCGGCCACCCCGGCGAGGTGCACCGAGGCAGAAAGCATTGCTGCAGCGAGGAACAGCACGTCGGGTCTTCCCCCTAGTCACGTGCCTGTACCCCGGCTCCCTACTGCTGGAGAACGACACGTCCTCACATCCTAGGAAACGAAAGTGCCCCTGACCAGGGAAATCATGATTCAGGCGCCTCCTCGTCCCCCACCTGGGGGACAACGAGAGCCGCCGGGCCCTCCTTAAGGAGGACAGCGAATTGCTCCGCGTCGATGATCCGTACCCCGAGTTGCTCGGCCTTCGTCAACTTCGATCCGGCGCCGGGTCCGGCCGCGACGAAGTCCGTCTTCTTGCTGACGCTGCTCGCCGCCTTGCCACCGGCCTCGACGATGGCCTCGAGTGCGCCCTCGCGTGTGAATCCCTCGAGGCTCCCCGTCGCCACGACTGTCACGCCCGAGAGCACGCCACCCGCCGCCTCGGCGGCACCCGGTCCGGGATGACCGGGTGTGGCGAACTGCACTCCCGCCGCCGTCCACCGATCGATGATCTCGACGTGCCAGTCGACGTCGAACCAGGCGAGCAGCGCATCGGCGATGATGCCGCCCACGCCGTCGACGGCCGCGAGCTCGTCCCGCGAGGCGGCTCGGATGGCGTCGAGCGAGCCGAAGTGGTTGGCCAGCGCCCGAGCCGCGACCGGCCCGACGTGTCGGATGCTCAGACCGACCAGGAACCGCCACAGCGGGCTGGTCTTCGCCTTCTCGAGGTTCGCGAGCATCTCGATCGCCGTCTTGGACGGCACCGAGGTCTCGTCACCCGAGAACTCGGCGGCCGAGGGGTCGAAGGCGCCGTCGCGCTTGGCGCGCTTCCGGCGGAACGGGGTGACGAGTTTCGGCTGCCCGTCGGCCTCGAGCTTCTGCATGCCGGTCTCGGTGTCGCGGACGACGACCCGTACGGGGAAGATGTCGGCCATCGTCAGGCTGAAGAGGCCGGCCTCGGTGCGCAGGGGCGGCGTGGCCGGCTCGACGGGCTGCGTCAGCGCGGCCGCCGCGACCTCGCCGAGGCCTTCGACGTCGAGCGAGCCGCGGGACGCGATGTGCTCGACACGTCCGCGGACCTGGGCAGGGCAGCTCTCGGCGTTGGGACAGCGCAGGTCGATGTCGCCCTCTTTGGCGGGCTTGAGCGGGGTGCCGCACTCGGGGCAGTCGACGGGCATGACGAACTCGCGTTCGGTGCCGTCGCGCAGCTCGATGACCGGGCCGAGCACCTCGGGGATGACGTCGCCCGCCTTGCGCAGCACGACGGTGTCGCCGATCAGCACGCCCTTCGCCTTGACGACCTGCTGGTTGTGCAGGGTCGCCTGGCGCACCTCGCTGCCGGCGACCTCGACCTTCTCCATGACGGCGAAGGGCGTGGCCCGACCCGTGCGTCCGACGCTCACGACGATGTCGAGCAGCGTCGTGTTGACCTCTTCGGGCGGGTACTTGAACGCCGTCGCCCACCGAGGAGCCCGGCTCGTGGCTCCGAGCTCTTCGTGCAGGGCCAGGTCGTCGACCTTGACGACGATGCCGTCGATCTGGTGCTCGACCGACGAGCGCCGCACCCCGTAGTCGTGGATGAAGGCCTCGACCTCGTCGACGGTGTCGAAGACGCGGTAGTGGGTCGAGATGGGCAGGCCCCACCCGCCCAGCAGGTCGTAGACCTCGGATTGCGACCGGACTTCGGTCGCCCGCTCGAGTTCGCGAACCGGCCAGG
Organism: Frigoribacterium sp. CFBP 13605; assembly: GCF_014839405.1. NCBI lineage: Bacteria > Bacillati > Actinomycetota > Actinomycetes > Micrococcales > Microbacteriaceae > Frigoribacterium > Frigoribacterium sp. CFBP 13605. The sequence goes on from NZ_JACYNS010000003.1 coordinate 34,920, forward strand.
CGCCGATGCCGTGCACGAGCATCCGCAGGCGGCGCAGGCGTGCGTGCATCAACTCGCGCTTCTCGGGGCTCTTGCCCTCTTCTTTCTGACGCAGCGAGCCGGCGGCGGCGTTGCGGGGGTTCGCGAAGACGCGTTCTCCCGCCTCGCGCTGCTGGGCGTTCAGTTCGTCGAACTCGCTGACAGGGAAGAAGATCTCGCCTCGCACCTCGACCAGCGGCGGGTGCCCGGTGCCCTCGAGCCGTTCGGGGATCGTGCCCATGGCGAGCACGTTGCCGGTCACGTCCTCACCGACGACGCCGTCGCCGCGGGTGGCGGCGGTGACGAGCACGCCGTCCTCGTACCGCAGGTTGATCGCCAGGCCGTCGATCTTCAATTCGGTGAGGAACCGCACGCGTTCGGCCCCGGCGTCGCGCTGGACCTTGCCCGCCCACTCGGCGAGCTCTTCGTCGCTGAACACGTTGTCGAGGCTGAGCATGCGCTCGGCGTGCTCGACCGGGGCGAACTGCGTGGTCTCGGCCCGGCCGCCGACCGTCTGCGTGGGGCTGTCGGGCTTCTGCAGCTCGGGGTGCGCCCGCTCGAGGGAGTCGAGGCGTCGCACGAGGCCGTCGTAGTCGGCGTCGGTGACGGTCGAGCCGTTGCCCTCGTAGTACTGGTCACGCAGCTCGAGGATGCGGGTCGTCAGACGTTCGGCCTCGTCTCGCGCCTGGGACAGGTCGCCGGGGACGCCGTCGGTCTCGACCGCGGGCCCGGAGGCGGAGGCGTCGTCGCCGGTCTCGCTCATCGTGGTCGCCTCAGACGGTGACGACTGCGGGCACGGGCACGGCGCTGACCGTGCGGTCGATCGTGCACTGACCGAGGACGCGGGTGCCGACGTAGACGACGGCGGTCTGCCCGGGGGCGACGCCGTTGAGGGGTTCGCGAGGTGTGATCACGAGTTCTTTCTTACCCTCGACCTCCGACACCCGCGCGACCGCGGGTACGGGGTCGGCGTGGGCACGGATCTGCACGTCGCAGTCGAACGCGACCGTCGGGTCGACCGGGGCGAGCCCGGCCCAGGTGTACGAGCCGCCGGCGATCTCGGCGATGTCCAGGGCCTCCTTCGGTCCGACGACGACCGTGTTGTCGACCGGCCGCACCTCGAGCACGAAGCGCGGCTTCCCGTCGTCGGACGGGAAGCCGATGTTGAGGCCCTTCCGCTGGCCGACCGTGAAGGCGTGCGCCCCTTCGTGCGACCCGACCACGGCACCGCTGCGATCGAGGATCTCACCCGTCTCGGCACCGACCCGCTCGGCGAGCCACCCGCGGGTGTCGCCGTCGGGGATGAAGCAGATGTCGTGGCTGTCGGGCTTGGACGCCACGCTGAAGCCGCGCTCGGCGGCCTCGGCCCGCACCTCGGCCTTGGAGGGCGTCGCCCCGAGCGGGAACATCGAGTGCGCGAGCTGCTCGGCGGTGAGCACGCCCAGAACGTACGACTGGTCCTTCGCCCAGGCGGAGGCGCGGTGCAGCTCTCGGTTGCCCCGGTCGTCGGTGACGATGGTCGCGTAGTGACCCGTGCAGACCGCGTCGAAGCCGAGCGCGAGCGCCTTCTCGAGCAGGGCGGCGAACTTGATGCGCTCGTTGCAGCGCATGCAGGGGTTCGGTGTTCGGCCCGCGGTGTACTCGGCGACGAAGTCGTCGACGACGTCGAGCTTGAAGCGCTCGGAGAAGTCCCACACGTAATACGGGATGCCGATCTTGTTGGCGGCGCGCTGGGCGTCCATCGAGTCCTCGATGGTGCAGCAGCCACGGCTGCCCGTTCGGAGCGTCCCCGGCATCCGGCTGAGCGCCAGGTGCACGCCCACCACGTCGTGGCCCGCCTCGACCGCCCTCGCCGCGGCCACCGCCGAGTCGACTCCACCACTCATCGCTGCCAAGACCTTCATCCGACAAGTGTACGCAGCGGGCCTAGGGTGGCGAGCGACATGTCTTCCTCCTCCCCCGCCTTCAGCATGCGGTCGGTGGCCCTCGCGGCGTTCCTGCCCGCGGCGCTCTTCGCCATCGGCGAGGGGGCCATCATCCCGATCATCCCCGTCGTGGCGAGCGAGCTCGGTGCCTCGCTCCCCTTCGCCGGCTTCGTCGCCGCGCTCATCCTCGTGGGCGAGCTGATCGGCGACATCCCGAGCGGATGGCTCGTCAGCCGCATCGGCGAGCGCACCGCGATGATCGGTGCCTCGCTCGTGAGCATCGGCGGACTCGTCACGTGTCTGCTGGCGCCGAACGAGATCGTCCTCGCCGTCGGCGTGCTGGTGATCGGCCTCGCGACCGCGGTCTTCGCCCTCGCACGGCACGCCTTCATGACCAGCTTCGTGCCCGTCGAGATCCGCGCCAGGGCGCTGTCGAGCCTCGGCGGAGTCTTCCGACTCGGCTACTTCGTCGGCCCGTTCCTCTCGGCCGGGGTCATCGAGCTGACCGGGTCCGTGCAATCGGCCTTCGTCGTCCACATCGTCGGCTGCCTGGGCGCGGCGATCGCGCTGCTCGTCCTGCGCGACCCGTCGGCTGCTTTCGGCGTCCGGCCCGGCAGCGGCACGGAGGACGGCGCCGACCTCGTCGCCCGGGAGGCACACGGCCTCTTCGCGACCCTCTGGCGTCATCGAGGCGTGCTGCTGAAGCTCGGCAGCGGGGCGGCCCTGATCGGCGCCATGCGTTCCGGTCGCCAGGTCATGCTGCCCCTCTGGGCCGTCAGCATCGGCCTCGGGGCGTCCGAGACCGCGATCATCATCGGCATCGCCGGCGCCGTGGACTTCGCGCTCTTCTACACGAGCGGACAGATCATGGACCGCTTCGGGCGCCTCTGGAGCGCCGTCCCCTGCATGGTGGGCCTCGGACTCTCGTACCTCGCCCTGTCGGTCACGCACGACCTCGACGCCAGGGTCGGATGGTTCGTCGCCGTCGCGATCCTGATGTCCCTCGCCAACGGGGTCGGCAGCGGCATCCTCATGACGCTCGGTGCCGACCTGGCCGACAAAGGCGACCCCGCACCCTTCCTCGGCGCCTGGCGCTTCACCGGCGACGCGGGCAGCGCTGCGGCGCCCCTGCTCATCTCCGGGGTCACCGCGGTCGTGTCGATCTCGCTCGCCAGCGGGGTGATGGGCGTCCTCGGCGTCGTGGGTGCGGCGATCCTCGTGCGCTACGTGCCCCGCTACTCACCGCACGTGCCCCGCTCGCAGCGCTAGCGCCTCCTCGTCCCCGTTCCCGCCGAGGGTCGCCGTCGGTACACTCGGTGCTGCCGCGGGAGTGGTGGAATTGGCAGACACGCAGGATTTAGGTTCCTGTGCTTTCGAGCGTGAGGGTTCAAGTCCCTTCTCCCGCACACAGGGCGCCGTAACGACGTGCCCCCTCCCGCCAGGGTTCACGTCCCTTCTCCCGCACACAGAGCGCCGTAACGACGTGCCCCCTCCCGCCAGGGTTCACGTCCCTCCACCCGCACGGGTACCCTGAGCGAGACCGGCAGGCCGGCCACCACGACCGGAGAACACCCGATGCTGCCCCTCGTCTCCATCCCCTGGTTGAACCCCGAGTACCTGCTCACGTCCTTCGGACCGTGGGCCGTGCTCGGCGTCTGCCTGCTCGTCTTCGCCGAGACGGGCCTGCTGATCGGCTTCCTCTTCCCGGGTGACACGCTGTTGATCATCACGGGCATCCTCGCCGCGACGAACCCCGGCGCCCTCGGCCTGCCGATCTGGCTGATCGCGATCTTCATCAGCATCGCCGCGTTCGCCGGCGGGGAGCTCGGCTACCTCATCGGCCACAAGGTCGGCCCCCGCATCTTCGAGCGGAAGGAGAGCGGGCTGTTCAGCGTCGCGAACGTCAACCGCACGAACGCCTTCTTCGAGCGGTTCGGCCCGATGGCCGTCATCATCGCCCGGTTCGTCCCGGTGATCCGCACCTTCGCTCCGATCATGGCCGGAGTCGGCCACATGAGCTACCGGCGGTACTCGCTGTTCAACGCCGTCGGCGCCGTCGTCTGGGGCATGGGCATCACGTTGGCGGGCTTCGGCATCGGGCACATCCCGCCCGTCGCGGACTTCGTCAGCTCGTACATCGACCTCATCCTGCTCGGGGCCGTGCTGGCGACGGTGATCCCCATCGCGATCCACTACTTCCACGGGGTGCACCAGGCCAAGAAGGCCGAGGCCTCGGGCGAGGTCGAGACGCCGCAGGTGTCGTCCGCGCCGCACGACGCCTGACCACCGCGGGCACCCAGGCGCCCGTCGGCCGATGGCCGAGGCCCCGAGGAGGCGCGCGCGGCTCAGTGCGCGAGCGCGGCCACCCGGGGCGCGATCGCCCGGAACGCCCGGGAGCGATGGCTCACGGCGTTCTTCTCGTCCGCGGTGAGCTCGGCCGCGCTGCGGCTCTCGCCCGCGGGGCGGAACACGGGGTCGTAACCGTGCCCGTTCGAGCCGACCCGCGCCTCCAGAACCTCGCCGTGCCATTCGCCGTACTCGACGTGCTCGATCCACGCGCTCGCCTCGGGCGGCCCGTCGGGGCCTTCGGCACCGACGGGCGGCGGCACGACGAGGGCGGCGGCGCACGAGAACCACGCCGAGCGGTCGTCGGCCCCGTCGAGCTCGGCCAGCAGCTTGTCGATGTTGTCGTCCGCGTCGCGGGTGCCGGCGTAGCGCGCCGAGTGGATGCCGGGAGCCCCGCCGAGGGCCGCCGCCGAGATCCCGCTGTCGTCGGCGAGGGCGGGCAGCCCGGTGTGACGTGCTGCCGCACGCGCCTTGATCAGGGCGTTGGCCGCGAACGACTCACCGTCCTCGACCGGCTCGGGGCCGTCGTAGGCGACCAGCTCGACGCCCGGCGCCGTCTCGGCGAGCAGCAGTCGGAGCTCGGCCACCTTGCCCTGGTTGTGCGTGGCGATGACGACGCGGGTCATCGGCCGAGGGCCTCGCGCTGGAAGCGGCTCAGGTCGACGGCGCCGGCGACGGCGAGGTCGAGCAACGAGTCGAGCTCGCGACGGTCGAACGGCGCGCCCTCGGCCGTGCCCTGCACCTCGACGAACGATCCGCTGCCCGTGACGACGACGTTCATGTCGGTCTCGGCCCGGACGTCCTCGACGTAGGCGAGGTCGAGCATCGGCTCGCCGTCGATGATGCCCACCGAGACGGCGGAGACGCTGTCGGTCAGGGGCGTGGCCTTCTGCCCGACGAACTTCTTCTCGCGCCCCCACTCGATCGCCTGGGCGAGGGCGACGTAGGCACCCGTGATCGCGGCGGTGCGGGTGCCGCCGTCCGCCTGCAGGACGTCGCAGTCGAGGACGATCGTGTTCTCTCCGAGGGCCTTGGTGTCGACCACGGCGCGGAGGCTGCGGCCGATCAGGCGCGAGATCTCGTGCGTGCGACCGCCGATCTTGCCCTTGACGCTCTCGCGGTCGTTGCGCGAGTTGGTGGCCCGGGGCAGCATCGCGTACTCGGCCGTGACCCAGCCCTTGCCCTTGCCGGTCAGCCAGCGGGGCACGCCGTTCGTGAAGGACGCCGTGCAGAGCACCTTCGTGCCGCCGAAGGTGATGAGGGCGCTGCCCTCGGCGTGGGCGCTCCACCCGGTCTCGATCGTGACGGGGCGCAGGTCGGTCGTGCTGCGCCCGTCGGCGCGGACGGTCGTGCTCGTGGTGTCGGTCATGGTGCCTTCTCTCGGCTGGGGATGGACGGTGGCGGGCGGGGTCGTCGACCCCACGGGCGCAGGAGGCGCGGGTCAGGTCCGCTCGACGGTGCGGCGGCCCGGGGGCAACTCGATCGCCCCCGTCTCGAGGTGCCCGACGCGCGAGACCTCGGGACCCAGGAACCGGCGGGCCAGGCGCAGGAACGACTTCTCGTCGGGCCCGGTCGCCTCGAACTCGTGGTGCGGCTCGCCCCGGTCGGTGCGCTCGAGCCCGTGCTGGACGAGGGTGCGGTAGACGTCGGCTGCCGTCTCTTCCGCGCTGGACACGAGACGGACGTCGGGGCCCACGACGTACTGGACGGCCGCCGACATGAGGGGGTAGTGCGTGCAGCCCAGGACGAGGGTGTCGATGCCGGCGTCGCGCAGCGGGGCGAGGTACCCCTCGGCGACTGCCCGCAGCTCGGGGCTCGACGTGTCGCCCGCCTCGACGAACTCGACGAAGCGGGGACAGGCCTGCGTGATCAGCTCGAGACCCGCGGCCGCCGCGAACGCGTCCTCGTAGGCACGCGAGTTGATCGTGCCCTCGGTGCCGATGACGCCGATGCGGCCGTTGCGCGTCTGCTGCACCGCCGCGCGCACGGCGGGCTGGATCACCTCGACGACGGGGATGCCCGCGCCGATCGTGTACCGCTCCCGGGCGTCGCGCAGCACCGCGGACGAGGCGGTGTTGCAGGCGATGACCAGCAACTTGACGCCCTGGGCGACGAGGTCGTCCATCACGGCGAGGGCGTAGCCGCGCACCTGGGCGATCGGCTTCGGCCCGTACGGCGAATGGGCCGTGTCGCCGACGTACCGGATCGACTCGTGGGGCAGCTGGTCGATGATCGCCCTCGACACGGTCAGCCCGCCGACGCCGCTGTCGAAGACTCCGATGGGTGCGTCCGTCACGACCACGAAGCCTACCCGGCGCGAGCCGCGACCCCCTCGACGACCGGGCGAGCCTAGGCTGGCGGAGTGACCAGCGCGCTGTTGACCGACCGGTATGAGCTCACCATGGTGGAGGCCGCCCTCAAGGCGGGCACGGCCCACCGCGACAGCGTGTTCGAGGTGTTCGCGCGACGCCTGCCCGAGGGGCGGCGCTACGGCATCGTCGCGGGCACCGGTCGGTTCCTCGAGCTGCTCGCCGACTTCCGTTTCGGCGACGACGAGGTGGCCTGGCTGCGCGAGGCGGGGGTCGTGGACGCGACGACCGCCGACTGGCTGGCCGACTACCGGTTCTCGGGCGACATCTGGGGTTACGCCGAGGGCGAGGTCTACCTGCCGGGGTCGCCGCTGCTGGTCATCCAGTCGACGTTCGCCGAGGCCGTGCTGCTCGAGACCCTGGCGCTGAGCGTCTTCAACTACGACTCGGCCGTGGCCAGCGCGGCGGCGCGCATGGTCTCGGCCGCCGACGGTCGCCCGCTCGCCGAGATGGGCTCACGGCGGACGGGCGAACGCAGCGCCGTGGCCGCGGCCCGGGCCGCCTACATCGCGGGCTTCGGTGCCACGAGCAACCTCGAGGCCGGCCGGTCGTGGGGCGTCCCGACGATGGGCACCGCCGCCCACGCGTTCACCCTGTTGCACGACACCGAGGAGGACGCCTTCCGCGCCCAGGTCGACACCTTGGGGCCGGGCACCACCCTGCTCGTCGACACCTACGACATCCCCGAAGCCGTGGCCACGGCCGTCCGGGTCGCCGGGCCGTCGCTCGGGGCCGTGCGCATCGACAGCGGCGACCTGCCGTCGCTGGTGGGCCAGGTCCGCACTCAGCTCGACGAGCTCGGCGCGACGGCGGCGAAGATCACCGTCACGAACGACCTGGACGAGTACACGATCGCCGCCCTGCGCGCGGCCCCGGTCGACTCGTTCGGCGTCGGCACCTCGGTCGTCTCGGGATCGGGCCACCCGGCCGCCGGCATGGTCTTCAAACTGGTCGCCCGTCGCGGCGACGACGGCGAGTGGGTCTCCGTGGCGAAGAAGTCGGCCGACAAGGCCTCCGTGGGTGGACGGAAGTCCCCCGTGCGCGTCATCGTGGACGGGGTCGCCACCCGCGAACTCATCCGCGTCGGGTCGTCGGAGACGGCGTCCGGTGAACGGTCGCTGCACGTCCCGCTCGTCACGGCCGGCGAGATCGACGCCCGGCACACCGGGCCGGAGGGTGTCGCTCGCGCGCGCCTCCACCGAGCCGCGGCCGTGGCCGAGCTACCCGACCAGGCGCTGCGGCTCGGTCGTGGCGAGCCGGTCGTGCCGACCGTCTACGCGTGATCAGGCGCCGAGCTCACTCGGACGTCATCTTCTCGTAGATCTCCCTGCAGGTCGGGCACACCGGGAACTTCTCGGGGTCGCGACCGGGCGTCCATTTCTTGCCACAGAGCGCCTTGACGGGCTTGCCGCTCAGCGCGGACTCCATGATCTTGTCCTTCTTCACGTAGTGCGAGAAGCGCTCGTGGTCGCCCGGGTCGATCGCCTCGTCGTTCAGGAGCTTCTCGAGCTCGCGGTCCATGACGTCGAGGCCGCCGCCCGTCTGCGTGTCAGTCATGCAGACATCGTACGTCGACCTCGGCTCAGCTGCGGAGGGCGAACGCCAGCAGCTCGGGAGCCCGCCGCGAGAAGACCCGGGCACCCAGGGCGACACCCGCGACCAGCACGACGAGTCCGATGCCGACGCCGAGGACCAGCGCCCACGTGCCACCCGCGGGGTAGCCCGTGATGAGCCCGCGACCGGCGAACCAGAGGGCGGGTGCGGTGGCGAGGACGGCTCCCCCGATCATGACGGTCTGGGCCCAGGCCGCGGTCGCGCCGTTCGACTGCGGCTGCTGGAACGGGTCGTCGTGCGGTCGGACCGTGGCGTACGGCAGGAGGGCCGACACCAGGCTCGAGAGACCGAGGCCGCTGAGGAGGAAGCCGGCGCTGACCCCCAGCTCGGACGGCAGGGCCTGCCAGTCGCCGAACAACCAGGTGGCGACGACCGAGCCGAGCACCACGAGCGGGACGCCGATCAGCAGAGGAGGCGCGAGTCGACCCACCCGGTCCGCCAGACCCCGCGTGTCGGACGCCACGTGCATCCAGAGCGCCGTGCTGTCGTAGGCCACGTCGTTGTGCGGCAGGAACCCCAGTATCAGGCACATGATCGGCACCGGGACGAGGGCCAGCCAGTTCCAGCTGACACCCGCGATGCCGAGGGGGACGACGAGCAACGGAAGGAACGGGATGATGACGAGCGACATGCGGTAGCGGGCGTCGCGCATCCAGTAGGTGAGACTGCGGCCCGCCACGGCCCCGGTCGGCGAGGCCCTGACGTACTCGAACCACCCGAGTCCGTCGCCGTCGTCGACTTCCTCGGGCTCGGGTCGGTCGACGAACGCGCGCGCGACGAGTGCCCGCCAGGCGAGCCAGAGCGCCACGAGCGTGACGGCGGCGATGGCGACGTCGGCCACGACGCGACCGGTCTGACCTGCGGCGACGTGACCGGGGAGCGCCAGCGCGGCTCCGAAGGGCGTCCAGGCGAGGGCGTCCGCGACGACGCCGGTGCCCGAACGGCCGGGCAGCGAGAGACGGACGAGGTCGACGATCACGGGCACGGCGAGCAGCACGACGAGCACGGCACCGACGAGTGCGAGTTCGCGACCGCGTCGGGAGGTCAGGACGACGCTGTTCAGCGTGGAGGCCACGAGGGCCAGCAACAGCGCGGTGACGCCGGCGACGAGTGCCCCCACGACCGCGACGGCGGCGACGCCGGTGCCCTCGCCCCAGGCCCGGACGTATCCGGTCGAGAGGACGAGCAGGGCCAGCGTGGGGAGTCCGACCGCGGCACCGAGCGCGAGTCCGATCGCCGCCCGCCCCTCGGGCACGCCGAGGACGGCGAGGCGGCGGGGGTCGCTCCAGGCAGGACGGACGGTCGCGAAGGGGACGACGGCGAATCCGACCAGCAGGAGGGCTCCCCCGCCGACCGCGAGGGCGCGCACGTCGTCGAGGGGCGCATCACGCAGGCCGCTCACGAGGCTCGCGACCGCGATGGTCGCGATCAACACGGCCAGCACGGACGCGACGGCGACGGTCAGTCGGCGGGGCCCGAAGCGGACCGTGTTGCCGATCGTCTGGAGCCTCAGTCGGAGAAGTTCTGCAACCATTCCATGCCCTCCGTGACCGCGCGCCCGCCGGCGAGCTCGACGAACCGCTGCTCGAGGGAGCGTCCGGCCCGCACCTCGTCGACCGTGCCGCTGGCGAGCACGTGGCCGTCGACGATCACCGCGACGCTGTCGCAGATGCGCTCGACGAGGTCCATGCTGTGGCTCGAGAGCAGCACCGTCCCGCCCCCGGCCACGTAGCGCTGCAGGACGTCCGTCACGGTCGCGGCCGAGACGGGGTCGACCGATTCGAAGGGCTCGTCGAGGACGAGGACCCGGGGCGAGTGGATGATCGCGGCGGCCAGGGCGATCTTCTTCGTCATGCCCACGGAGTAGTCGCTGACGAGACGACCGAGCGCGTCGTGGAGCCCGAACGCGGTGGCGAGGTCGGAGGAGCGCTTGCGCGCCGTCACGCCGTCGAGCCCCCGCAGGGTCGCGGAGTAGTAGAGGAGCTGGGCACCCGTCAGCCGGTCGAAGAGCCGCAGGCGGTCGGGGAGGACGCCGAGGCTTCGCTTCGCTGCGGCCGGGTCGCGCCAGACGTCGGCCCCGAGGACGGTCACGGTGCCGGCGTCGGGACGCAGGAGACCGGTCACGATCGACAGGGTCGTCGTCTTGCCGGCCCCGTTCGGACCGACGATGCCGTAGAACGACCCGGCCCGCACCTCGAGGTCGACGTTCTCGACGGCGACCGTGCCGCCGTAGCGCTTCATGAGCCCCGAGATCGACAGCACGACGGGCGCCTCGACGTCGACCTGACGGGTCGGTCGGACGTCGCCCTCGCTGTCGAGGGCCTCGGCGGCCTCGACGTCGTCGGCCTCGGTCTCGGCCTCGGGGACCTCGACGGTGGCCTCGTCGTCCGGGGCGGTCGCGCCGGCGGTCGTCGGTGCGTCGGCGGCGAGCGCGTCGTCCGGGGCGACCGCCGATTCCTCCTCGGCCGTCAGGGCGTCGCCGAAGTAGTCGTCGGCCGAGACGGGGACGACGACCGTACCGTCCGTCGTGGCACCCGCGTCGGCGAGTTCGGCGACGACCTCTTCTTCCGCGGCCTTGGCCGCCGCCTCGGCCCGGGCGCGCGCGTTCGCGGCACGGGTCGCCGCTGCCTTCTTGGCCGCCGCCGACCGGTCGGCGGCGGTGCGCTGAGAGGGTTTGCGGGGCGACGCGGGCTTCCGGGGTGCCGGGGGCTTGCGCGCGGTCGACGACTTCGTCACCGGGACGCGGGGCGTCGCGGCCTCCGTCGACTCAGCCGTCCCCTCGGCCACGTCCCCCGCGGTCGTCGAGTCGTCGTCCACTGTGTTCTCCCCCTGGTCGGACGCGCCCACCGCTCCGACCGTGTCGTCACCCGGTGTCGAGTCGGGGGCGATGTCACCCACTTCGTCCTCGCGCCGTCCAGCCATCGCCCCACCGTACCAAGGCCGCGACGCCGACCGGTCGACGGGTGACTCATATCACGAAACGGACACGCTTCGGGCACGGTCCCTGGCCGCTCCTGGCCCCATCGGGTAGTCTGCAACAGCACGACGACGTGTCCAGATCGATGCTCCGCGGTGAACACCGCTCGAACACGAGGCGAATCGCACCCAGAGACGGGTCCGGTCCGCACCGCCGGGGCCACCGCAGAGCCCGTCCCGCATGGGCTCGCCCCTTGTGAGGAGACCAGCGTGAGCAAGAACGACACGAACCACCGCCAGCAGATCGTCATCCTGGCCGCCGGGCTCGGCAGCCGCCTTGGCCGCTCGTTGCCCAAGGCACTGACCGAGCTCAACGACGGCCGCACCATCATGCAGCAGCAGTTCGACAACATCCGGGCCGCCTTCGGGCCCGACGCACGGGTGACCGTCGTCGTGGGCTACAAGTTCGAGCACATCGTCGAGGCGTTCCCGTCGGCCTCGTTCGTCTACAACGAGATGTACGACCAGACCAACACGTCGAAGAGCCTGCTCCGCGCCCTGCGGGCCAGCGCCTCCGGTGGCGTCCTGTGGATCAACGGCGACGTCGTCTTCGACCCCACGGCCCTGACTCGCGCGGCCCGCCTGGTCCGCGACGACCAGTCGTTCGTCACCGTTAACACCTCGAAGGTGTCCGACGAAGAGGTCAAGTACACGACCGACGCCGAGGGCTACATCGCCGAGTTGTCGAAGCAGGTCAAGGGTGGTCTGGGCGAGGCCGTCGGCATCAACTTCGTGTCGAAGGCCGACAAGGCGACGCTTATGCACCAGCTCTCGAAGGTCGACAACCAGGACTACTTCGAGCGTGGCATCGAACTGGCCATCGGCCAGGACGGGCTACGCTTTGAGCCCGTGGACATCTCCGACCTCTACGCCGTCGAGGTCGACTTCGCCGAAGACCTCGAGCGCGCGAACCTGTTCGTCTGAACCGAGCCGTCTCCCGACGGCTGCGCGCCGGTGCCTGGTGTCCTGAACGAGAAGGACGTCCGTGAGCACTGACCTGGCCGAACGGCCCCGTCGTAGCGGCTTCGCGCGGTACCGACAGACGCTGTGGCTGCTGACGAGCCGCGACCTAAAGGTCCGGTACTCGACGTCGAAGCTCGGCTACTTCTGGTCGATCCTCGACCCGCTCGTCATGTCGGGCATCTACTTCTTCGTCTTCTCGGTCGTGTTCAAGCGGTCGGTCGGCGACGAGCCGTACATCGTCTTCCTGCTCTCGGGCCTCCTGCCCTGGATGTGGTTCAACGGGGCGGTGTCCGACAGCACCCGGGCGTTCATCCGCGAGGCGAAGCTCGTCCGGTCGACCAAGATCCCCCGGACGATCTGGGTGTTCCGGCTCGTCGGCTCGAAGGGAATCGAGTTCACCCTCAGCCTTCCCGTCCTGGCCTTGTTCGCCGTCGTGGGCGGCGCGCACCTGCAGTGGCAGGTGGTGTTCTTCCCCTTGGCCATGGTCATGCAGACCGTGCTCGTCGCCGGTGTGGGGCTGATCGTCGCGCCGCTCGTCGTGTTCTTCCGCGACCTGGAGCGCGCCACGAAGCTCGCCCTCCGGTTCGCCTTCTACGCCTCGCCCATCATCTACGGCACCCAGGACCTCCCCGAGAGCCTCCACCTGCTGGCGGCGTTCAACCCGCTGAGCGGCATCTTCGGCCTCTACCGGTCGGCGTTCTTCCCTGAGCAGTTCGACCTCACCGAGGTGCTCGTCGGCGGAGGCGTGTGCGTCGTGGTCCTGGCGGTCGGGCTGCTCGTCTTCCGGGCCAGCGAACGTGCCGTCCTGAAGGAGATCTGATGACCGTCACCGGACCTCGCCCCGTGATCCGCGTCGACGGGGTCGGCATCCGCTTCCGCCGCAACCGACGTGGCCGACGGTCGTTCAAGGACCTCTTCGCCGACAGCGGCAGGCGGTCGCGGCCGGGCGAGTTCTGGGCGTTGCGCGACATCAGCTTCGAGGTGCAGCCGGGCGAGGCCATCGGCGTCGTGGGACGCAACGGCCAGGGGAAGTCGACGTTGCTGAAGCTGGTGGCCGAGGTGATCCTGCCCGACACCGGCACCGTCGAGGTGACGGGCGGCGTCGCGCCGCTCATCGAGATCACCGGTGGCTTCGTCGCCGATCTCACCGTCCGGGAGAACGTGTACCTGACCGCCGGCCTGCACGGCATGTCCCGCCCCGAGATCGACCGGCGCTTCGACGAGATCATCGAGTTCGCCGAGATCGGCGACTTCGTCGACACGCCCTACAAACACCTCTCGAGCGGAATGAAGGTCCGCATCGCGTTCGCCGTCATCTCGCGGCTCGAGGAGCCCGTCGTGCTGGTCGACGAGGTGCTCGCCGTGGGCGACAAGGCGTTCCGTGAGAAGTGCTACGCCCGGATCGGCGAGATGCTCGCCGACGGTCGGACGCTCTTCCTCGTGTCGCACAACGAACGCGACCTCAAACGGTTCTGCCGACGGGGCCTCTACCTCGACAAGGGCGCCCTGGTGTTCGACGGCCCACTCGACGACGCCCTGGCCCGGTACGCCACCGATCACCCTCCCCGCCCCTCGGCGTAGGGTCGAGGCGTGCCCGAACGCAGTCAGCCCCACAGCCCCGACCACGACGCCTCGACGGCGGACGGACGACTCGTCGCCCGTGACGCCGGGAACTCGACGGAGTACCACTACCAGACGTCCGCGCCCGACAGGTCCGAGGACACCGCCTGGGTGCGCCGTCTCGACAAGCTGCTGGCCGTACAACGTCCGGTGGTCGTCAAGCACGTCGCCACGCTGCGCCGTCGGCACAAGAAGGCGACGCCACAGAAGCTGATCACCATCCTCGAACGCGAGTACCTCGCCGCGGTGACGACCGGCGGGGCCGCCGTCGGGGCCAGCGCCGTGATCCCCGGTGTCGGCTGGGGCGTGTCGTTGGCCCTCTCGGGTGTCGAGACCGCGGGCTTCCTCGAGGCGAGCGCCCTCTTCGCGCAGTCCGTGACCGAGGTCCACGGCATCGCCGTCTCGGACCCCGACCGCGCCCGGGCCCTCGTCATGGCGATGCTGCTCGGCGGCCCGGGTGCCAGCCTCGTCCGACAGTTCGCGGGCGAGGCCATGGGGACGGCCCCGGCCAGAACAGCGTTCTGGGGTGAGCTCGTGACCTCGAAACTCCCCAAGGCGGCCATGAGCGGCCTGACCGACACGATCCGCAAGCAGTTCATCCGACGGTTCGCCGCGTCGCAGGGGGCTTCGGTCCTCGGCAGGGCCCTTCCGTTCGGCATCGGTGCCGTCGTGGGAGGGACGGGCAACCACCTCCTCGGACGCAAGGTCGTCACGACGGCCCGCACGGCGTTCGGTGCGGCCCCTGCCGAATTCCCCCTCGACCTGTCGCTCTGACCGTTCCCCTCGCCAGGGCGACCCGGCGTCCGCGAGGCGGCCATGCGGGCCTCGAGTGAGGCGGCGACCCGTCCCGCGACGGGTCCTCCCCAGTCAGCCGTCGTCCACAAGAACGCGCGTCGACCCGCGTCGGTCGCTCCTAGGGTCGACGACATGACGACGTCGACCCTTGCCTACACCGTCCCCTTCAGCCTCGACCGCTCCCGCGCACCCCGCGTCTACCGGCTGGTCAACGACTCCCCCGAGACCGTGACGGGCGTCAGGGTCACCCTCGTGGGCACCGGGCTCCTCGTCCCCGTCGCGACCACCCGTCTCGACCCCGCCCAGTCCGTCGACCTCTGCGTGCTGGGCGTCGAACTGAGCCGGAGTGCGATCGCCGTCGTGCGATGGTTCCGGCCCGGCGGCGACGAGTACCTCTGGCGGTTCAGTTTCTGAGCCTGGTCGACGGAACCCTGGCCGACGAGCCCTTCCCGTGAGGTGGCGGGTCAGCTGCTGAGCCGAGCGCGTCTCTCGGCGACGTAGTCCGCGGCCGTGAAGGCCTCGAGGACGGGCGGCAGGTGATCGGCCCCGAGGTCGGTGACCAGCACGCCCGGGTCGACCCCGAGCACGACGGCGAGACGGACGATCGTGTGCAACACGGGGTTGCCGATGCCGCGCTCGATCTTTCCGTAGTTGGACACGTTCATGCCCGCCAGGTGCGCCACCTCGTCCTGGCTCAGCCCGAGGCGCAGACGCTCGTCACGGATGCGTTCTCCGAAGAGGCGGGCGGCGGCGGACGTCGGTTCAGGCATGCCTCATGGATACGCTGCTCAGCGTCTGACATCCAGAGTCCACGGCACCGAGACATGAAAGCCCTGGTGCCCCAGACCCCTCGAGTCTGGTGCCGGGGGTCAGAGGTCGGACGCCTCCGCGTCGCCAGCCTCCTGGTCGGCGTCGCCCGCCGAACCGGTCGAACGTGGGTCGTCGATCGACGGTCGGCGCGCCGCGTAGTCGTCACGCAGCTGCACGAGGCGCGCCACCGCGCTCTCGAACCGATGCGTGGCCGCTCTGGGCGACGTGTCACCGAAGTGACGCCGGACCCAGTGCTCGAGGCGCCCCCGCGCCTCAGGATCGTCGACGACCCGATCGACGAGGGCGACGATGTCGCCCGCACCATCGGCCGTCAACCACTCGGCGTCACCGAGGTAGCCCGATTCGTCGACGTCGGCCTCGACGGCGACCGGACGGGTCACGACGAGGGAACGGCCCGTGGCGAGGCGGTCGTAGACCATCGCCGAGATGTCGGTCACGGCGACGTCGGCCGCCGCCAGTTGCCAGCCGAGCTCGGGCCCCACGTCGTGGACGTGGTGGGCGTCGGGATCACGCGCGTTCGCCTCGCCGAGGGCCCGGATGATCGCCTCGTGCGCTCGCCGGTACTCGGGATCGAGCACGCCGCTCCGCGGATGCGCCCGGTAGACGACCCGGTGACGCCCCGAGGCCAGCAGGGCCCTGACGAGGGCGAGACCGTGCGTCGCGATCGACCCGTACGCGGCCGCGGGACGGTCACCCTCCCAGGTCGGGGCGTAGAGCACGACGAGGCGGTCGTCGTCGGGGTAGGGCACCTCGCCCGAGAAGTGGTCGGCCTGCGGGCGTCCGATGGGCACGGCGCGCTTCTCTAGGTCGTAGTCCCAGAGCTTGGCGGCGAGGCGGTCCTTGGCGGCGTCGCCCGCGACGAAGGCGTAGTCGTAGGCCTTGAACTGGTTCGTCGTCATGTACATCTTGTCGCTCTCGCCGTGGTTGACGAAGACGTGCCACATGCGGCCGTACCGCATCATCTGGAAGTTCTTGGCGTTCTGGTTGACGTACAGGGTCAGGGCCAGCGGCTGAGCGGCGACGAAGTCCTCGAGGTCGGCCACCTTGCGGGCGTAGACCAGCGGTACCGGGCTCTCGTCGAGCATGGTCACCATGGTGCCCGGCGAACGGACGACGATGGCGACGGGGAAGGTCTCGGCCAGGTGGGCGAGAGGCGCGTACCACTGGCGGATCTGGTACATGTTGACGGCCGTGTCGGCGAAGTACACGGCGACGCGCACGGTGCCCGGAGCCGGCGTCACCGCGACCCGCGGGTCGCGCTCCAGCCGACGTCGACTGCTGCGGGAACGGACGGCCCGGCGGGCGAGGCTCCAGGCGAGCCCCAGGTCTCGGGTCAGCGGCACATGCCCTCCTCGGGTCGGTCCGTCACCCGATCGGCGCCGGACCCCGGAAAGCCTAGAGGACCGGAGGTCGACCGGCCCTGGACATGCGGAGGACCGTTACCCAACCGATGGAGCGTCGACCGCCCGGCGCCTCTCGCCACCCCTCCACCCAGCCCGCGAACCAGGGCCGCAGGCGCTGCGGGGTGCGTGCCCAGCGCAGCAGCTGGACCCCCGTCCAGGAGGCGACGTAGACGGGGACCAACGGCCAGGGCAGGTTGCGCTTGGCCAGCCAGACCCGGTTCCGGGCGTTCAGACGGTAGTAGTCGGCGTGCCGCGCCGGGTCGATGGCCGGGTGGTTCGCCACGAGCGAGCCCTCGTACCAGGTGCGCCTGCCCTGGGCCCAGACCCGCCACGCCAGCTCGATGCCCTCGTGCGCGTAGAAGTACGGCTCCCCCCAGCCGGCGCAGGCGTCGAAGACGTCGCGCGGCAGCAGGGTGGCCCCCTCCCAGACGGAGAACACGTCGCTCGAGCGGCGAGGGTCGCCCTTGCGCAGTCGAGGCGTCCAGCGGCGGGGGTTCGCGGCGCCGTCGGGGTCCACGACCCGCGGCTGCAGGAGCCCGATCTCGGGTCGGGCCCGCATCAACGCGACGGCGTCGGCGAGGAACCGCTCGGAGGGCAGGCTCGCGTCGTCGTCGAGGAAGAAGATCCACTCGCCCGAGACCGCTTCGGCTCCCCGGTTGCGGCCGGCGGGGATGCCCACGTTCTCGGCGAGTTCGAGCAGGCGGACCCCGGTCGGGACCTCGACCTCGGCGGTCGCGGCGTCTCGTCCGTTCACCACGCAGACGACGTCCAGCTCGACGTCGCGCTGGGCCAGCATCGTGGCCAACCCCCGAGCCAGGTCGCGCGGACGTCGCCCCTGGGTCAGGCTCACGACTCCGACCCGGGGCCGGACCTCGCTCAGGAGCGCACCCGCTTCGACGCCATGATGGCGACGAAGTGGCCGACCAACGCCAGCACCGACAACGGGAGCAGGGCGACGAGCAGGACGCGGTCGGCGGTGACACCGCCCACGACGAGGCCGACGATCGCGGCCAGGAAGACGAGCATGGTCAGCTCGACCGAGTGGTACAGCCGATGGAACGGCACGAAGCGCGCGGCGCTGCGCAGTCGGGACAGGAGGCGCCCGCTCGGTTGGGTCGCGCCTCCTCGTTTGTCTTCGAGCCGGGCGAGGCCCGCGTTCGCCCGGGCGACGTGGACCATGTCGTTGAGGGCCTTGTTGAGCACGATCACGAGGGCCAGGGCGAAGCCGGCGGTCGTCCAGAGGAAGTCCTCCGGGGTGTCGAAGGGGAACCCGGCCGCACGGACGCCCAGCACGATCGGGATGAGCGCCTCGGTCGAGTAGTGGCCGACCTTGTCGAGGAAGACCCCGGCCGGCGAACTCGTTCCGCGCCAGCGGGCCACCTCGCCGTCACAGCAGTCGACGAGCATCTGCAGCTGGCCCAGCACGAGGGCGAGCAGGGCACCGGTGATGCCCGGCACGAGCAGCGACAGAGCGGTGCACCAGCCGACGAGGATCATCAACCCGGTCACGCCGTTCGCCGAGACGCTGGTCTTGAGCAACCACCAGGTCAGGTAGGGCGAGACGTCGCGCAGGTACAGGGAGGCCGTCCAGTGCTCGGCGTTCGCGCGGCTGCGCACCT
This sequence comes from Frigoribacterium sp. CFBP 13605, assembly GCF_014839405.1. NCBI lineage: Bacteria > Bacillati > Actinomycetota > Actinomycetes > Micrococcales > Microbacteriaceae > Frigoribacterium > Frigoribacterium sp. CFBP 13605. The sequence goes on from NZ_JACYNS010000003.1 coordinate 53,399, forward strand.
CGGGCGGCTGGGCGACGCGTCGCAGCTCGGCGATCGAGCTCGGTCTGGTGGGCAGCGCGGTCATCGGCGGCTACCTTCCGGTCTGGGCGGTGATGTTCTTCGTGAGGTCGAGGAAGCCGAGCACGAAGCCGACGCCCCACCCGAAGTGGATGGAAGGCAAGACTACGAGAAACCAGAGCCGGGTGCGGAGGTCGTCGCCGCGGGCGGCGAGCAGAGCGGCCGCGAGCACGAAGACCACGTAGACACCGGGTACGACGAGGGCGAGCGTGGCCCACCCGAGGGCGGTGCCGAGGGCGAGGCCGACCAGGCCGGTCAGGCCGACCACCAGGCCGAGCGCCACGCCGAGCACCATGGCGGGAGGGACCAGGTACCGCACGGTGTTCGCCTTGGGGAAGCGTCGGGCCAGTTCGCCCCGCCAGAGCCCGGTGGCGACGAACTGGCGCGCCAGCTTGCGCAGGCTCGGTCGCGGACGGTAGGTCACCACGAGCCGAGGGGTGAACCAGACAATGCCGCCCGTGGCCCGGAGCCGGCGGTTGAGCTCCCAGTCCTGACCGCGCTTGACGCCCTCGTCGAAGAGGCCGACCTCGATCAGACGGTGCCGCAGGAACACCCCCAGGTAAGCCGTGTCGGTCGGCCCCTCGGCCCCACCGACGTGGTGCGGCGTCCCACCGAGGCCGACCCGACTGCCGTAGGCGCGGGCGACGGCCTTCTCGAAGGGGGTGCGCCCGACGGCGGCCATGATGCCGCCCACGTTGTCGGCCCCGCTGCGTTCGAGGGTCTCGACCGCGATGCGCGTGTAGTCGCGAGGCAGCACCGAGTGGGCGTCGACGCGGACCGTGACGGGGTGGACCGAAGCCCGGATGGCCACGTTGAGCCCGGCAGGCGTCGAACCGACGGGGTTGGGGATGCTGCGGACACGCGGGTCGGCCGCCGACATCTCGGCCACGACCTCGTTCGTGCGGTCGACGCTCGGACCGAGGGCCAGGATCACCTCGAACGGGCCTTCGTAGTCCTGGTCGAGCAGGCTCTCGACCGCCGCCCGGATCTCGTGCTCTTCGTTGAGGACGGGCATGACGTACGAGACACCGGGTCGGGTGGCGTCGCCTGCTTGCATGGATCGCGTTCCTCGGGCTCGTGAGCGCCGGGGAGGCGCGGGTCGGGACTGCGGACGGCCGCAGGGATCGTGGCGAGCTTAGCAACACGCCAACGGGGGCCGGGACGCCGTCGCGTCCCGACCCCCGTTGGGACGCCGTCGCGTCCCCACCCCGCCGCACCGACCGGGCAGAGCCTCAGGAGGTCAGGGTGTCGAGGGTCACCTTCGTGGTGTCGGTCTTCCCGTCCCGGACGTAGGTGAGGTCGGCCGTCGCGCCACCGGCGAGGAACCGGACCTGCGCCGTGAGGTCCGTCCGGTCGCTGATCGGCACGCCGTTGAACTCGGTCACGACGTCGCCCTGCCGCAGGCCGGCGTTCTGCGCCGCACCACCGGGGCTGAGCTGGACGATGAGCGCCCCGACCCGGGTGGCGGCCGCGTCGCTCGTGGCGTCGTTCACGCTGGCGCCGAGGAGGCCGTGGCTGGCCTTCCCGTTCGCCATGATCTCTTTGGCGACGCGCTGCACGAGGTTCGACGGCACCGAGAACCCGACGCCGATGCTGCCGGACGATTCTCCGGAACTGGCGATGGCGACGTTGAGGCCGATCAGCTCTCCTTGCGAGTCGAGCAGCGCACCGCCCGAGTTGCCCGGGTTGATGGACGCGTCGGTCTGGATGACCGGCAGCGAGATGACCGAGCTGGCCTGGTTCTGCGTGCCGCCGTCGCCGTTGTTGAAGGAGAAGGGCCCCTGGCCGTTGTTGTCGTTCTGCTGGCCCTGGTCGCTGCCGTCCGTCGGGGCGGCCGAGGACTGCACGGTGATGCTGCGGTTGAGGGTCGAGACGATGCCGTCGGTCACCGTGTTAGACAGACCGAGCGGTGCGCCGATGGCCACGGCGGTGTCGCCGACGTTCAGCTCCGACGAGTCGGCGAAGTCGATGGGGGTGAGCCCGGTCGCGTCGACCTTCAGCACGGCGAGGTCGACGGTGGGGTCGAGGCCCACGACCTCGGCCGGCAGGATGCTGCCGTCGCTGAGCGTGACGGTGACGGAACCCGACGCACTCGCCCCGTCGAGGGTGACGACGTGCGTGTTCGTGACGATGTAGCCGTCGTCGCTCAGGATGACGCCCGAGCCGGTGCCGCCGGACTCGCCCGCCGTCACGTTGATCGTGACGACCGACTTCGTGGCCTTCGCCGCCACCGCCGTGACGACCGTCGCGTCGTCGTAGTCGTTGACCGTCAGGTCTCGCGACTGACCCGTGGCCGAGACGCCGGCCCCGGAGTCGCGGGACAGCACCGCGGCGACGCCGCCGCCCGCCGCACCTCCGACAAGGACGCCGACCAGGAGGGCCGCCGCGACGGACCCCGCACCACGCCGGCTCTTCTTCGGTTTCTCCGCAGGCGCCCGCCAACCAGCCGCTGCGTACGAGTTCGTCGTGTCGTACGCGAACGCCGACGGGTCGGAGTCCGGCTGCCGATAGGGGTCGGTCCCGGCCTGCTGGTAGGAGGACGGCTGCTGGTACGACCCGGGTTGCTGGTAGGAGGACGGCTGCTGGTACGAACCGGGCTGCTGGTAGGAACCGGGTTGCTGAGGGTCCCCGGACTGCTGGTACGAACCCGTCTGCTGGTACGAACCGGGCTGCTGGTAGGGACCCGCCTGCTGGTGAGACGACGGATGCGGGAACGAGCCGGGTCGAGGCTGCGAGTCGTCGTTCCGGCGCCCGTCGGGGCCGGACTCGAACTCGCCCGCTCGCGGCGTGCTGCCGGGGAGAGGCGGAGCACCGTAGGTGACGCCCTGGTCCGCCGGGTACGGCGTCGTGGGCTGGGCACCGTCGTTCGTGGCCCGGTCGGTGCCCGGGACGCCCTGCGAACCGTCGGCGGTGCCCTCGGGCGTGCGCGGTGCTCCGTCGTCGGCGTCGTCGTGGCGGGGGGTGTCGGTCATGGTGCTCCTTCCAAGCCCTGACAGCCTGGTCGCCCAAGCTGGGCGGATCATACGGCGAGCCTGTGAGCGGACTGCGCCCAGCTTATGCGGCGGCTGGACGGGACCTCCCCAGAGCCCCTCCACCGCGGCTACGGTGACGGGATCATGACTCCTCAAGCACCCTGGCAACGCGCGGCGAGCGGCGCCATGCTCCTCGACGCCGCCGGTCGACTCGCCCCGACCATCTTCGCCGAGATGTCGGCGCTCGCCACGGCGACGGACAGCATCAACCTCGGGCAGGGATACCCCGACGAGGACGGCCCGGTCGAGGTCCTCGAGGCGGCGCACGAGGCACTGCGCTCGGGCCTCAACCAGTACCCGCCGGGCCGGGGCATGCCCGTCCTCCTCGACGCCGTCGCCGCCCACCAGAGGCGGTTCTACGGCATCGACCTCGATCCGCGACGCGAGGTGCTCGTGACCGCGGGGGCGACCGAGGCGCTGGCGGCCACGATCCTGGCCTTCGTCGACCGCGGTGACGAGGTGGTGACGCTCGAGCCCTTCTACGATGCGTACGGAGCCGTCATCGGGCTCGCGGGCGGCGTCCACGTCACCGTCCCGCTCCGGGGTCCGGACTCGGTCGTCGACCCGGACGAACTCCGACGGGCCTTCGGACCGCGCACCCGCCTCGTCGTGCTGAACGACCCGCACAACCCCACGGGCAGCGTCCTCGACGACGCGACCAGGCGCCTCCTGCTCGAACTCGCCGTCGAGCACGACGCGCTCGTCGTCACCGACGAGGTCTACGAGCACCTGCTCTTCGACGGAGCGGCACACGTGCCGTTCGCCACTCTGCCCGGAGCGGCGGCCCGGACGATCAGCATCTCGTCGGGAGGCAAGACCTTCAACACGACGGGGTGGAAGATCGGCTGGCTGACCGGTCCGGCCGAACTCGTCGACCGCATCGTCGCCGTCAAGCAGTACCTGACCTTCGTGAACGGCTCGGTCTTCCAGCCCGCGATCGCCGTCGGACTCGGACTTCCCGACGCCTACTTCGACGGGATCGCTCGCACGCTGGCCCACAAGCGAGACGTGCTGTCGGACGGGCTGCGTCGGGCCGGCTTCGCGGTGCGCGCGAGCCGCGGCTCGTACTTCGTGGTCGCCGACGCCGCTCCGCTGGGGTTCGACGACGCGGCCGAGCTCTGCCGGCGCCTCCCGGAATCGGTCGGAGTCGTCGGGTTGCCGATCAGCGCCTTCTGCCACCCGGCGCTCGCCGCCGAGCAGTCGTCCCTCGTCCGCTTCGCCTTCTGCAAGCGCGTCGAGGTGCTCGAGCAGGCCGCGGCCCGACTCGCGTCACTCTCGGTCTGAGCGCTCCGTGGAGATCTCGCCGGCCCCCACGCGGCGCGGGACCACGTCGTACCGACGCAGGGCCAGGGACGGGTTCAGGCGCCGCACGGCGGCGATCCGGTCGGCCGAGACCCCGGCCACTGCCATGACGTCGACCTCGTCCCCGACTGAGGCGACGGCCACGCCCGTCGGGTCGACGATCGTGCTGCAGCCCACGCCGATCGGCGGTGCGTGGTCCGCGGCGGCCACGTACACGGTGTTCTCGAGCGCACGAGCGGTCAGGAGGGTCGTCCAGTGGTGCTGCTTGAGCGGACCGCGCACCCATTCGGCCGGCATCAGGACGACGTCGGCCCCGGCGTCGACGAGCGTCCGCGTGACCTCGGGGAACCGCAGGTCGTAGCAGGTCTGCAGACCGAAGACGAGCCCGCCGACCTCGAAGGTCGCGGCGACGGCCAACGGGCCCGGCACGATCCACCGGGACTCCTGCCCACCGAATGCGTCGTACAGGTGCTGCTTCGAGTAGCGGGCGACGACGCCCCGACCGGGCGCCACGGCCACGAGCAGGTTCTCGAACCGGGCCGGGTCGGGCGAGACGGCGACGAGGCCGGCGACGACCACGACGCCGAGCCGGTCGACCAGCGCGGTCAGGTGGCGCACGAAGGGCCCGTCCGTGGGTTCCGCGGCCTCGAGGTACGCCGGGCCCAGGTCGGGAGAGAAATACGACGAGTACTCGGGGAAGACGACCACCTGTGCTCCGCGGCGGACCGCCTCCTCGGCGAGGTCCGTGATGGTCCGCCGGTTGCGCGCCGGGTCGTCGCCGGGCGCGGTCTGCACGACCGCGACGACGACCTCGGGCGTCCTGCCGGCGCTCATCGCGCCCACCGCCCCGCCACCAGGGCGGCGGCCTCGCCCACCCAGTAGGAGGCGCGGGTCGCGGACTCGGCGACGCCCCCGGCCACCTGCGTGGTCGAGACGACGTCCGCGAAGCCGTCCGCAGGCGCGTCGACCGCACCGGCGACGAGGACGACCGGTACTCCGACGGCGTCGGCCATCCGACGCACGAGCGACACGGTCTTCCCGGCGGCGGTCTGACCGTCGAACGATCCTTCTCCCGTGACGACGACGTCACCGTGGGCCAGGGCCTCGGCGAGACGGACCGTCTCGGCGACGGCGACCGCTCCGGGTTGCAGACGGGCACCCCAGGCGAGCAGACCGAAACCCGTTCCTCCTGCGGCCCCGGCCCCGGGCGTCGTGGGATCGACGTCGACGAGGCTCGCGAAACGCTCGAGACCCTGCTCGAGTGCGAGGACGTCGTCGACGGAGGCACCCTTCTGCGGCCCGAACACGGCCGCGGCACCGTCGGGACCGAGCAGGGGGCTGTCGACGTCGACCAACAGGGTGACGCCGTCGGGCGGGAGGGCGATGAGACCCGACAGATCGACCCGGGCGGCTGTCGTGAGGCCATGGTTGCCCGAGGCGACGGGCTCCCCCAGGGAATCCACGATGCGGGCACCGAGGATCGTCAGAGCGCCCGCTCCCCCGTCCGTCGACGCGCTGCCTCCGAGGCCGACGACGAGTCGGGTGGCTCCGGCGTCGACGGCCGCACGGATGACGCCACCCAGGCCGCGGGTGTTCGCGTCGTGCGGCGCAGGCGAGCTCAGCAGGCCGAGCCCGCAGGACGAGGCGAGCTCGACGACGGCCGTGCCGTCGGGCAGCGTGAGCCAGGGGGCGTCGACCCGGCGGCCGTCAGGGCCCTCCACGACGCTCTCGTGGCGAACGCTCCCGGGGCACGCCCGCTCGAACGCGTCGAGGGTGCCCTCGCCACCGTCCGCCAAGGGCAGGGTGACGACGACGTCGTCCGGCCGTGATCGTGACCAGCCGGCGGCGAGTGCTGCCGCCACCTCTGGTGCGCCGAGGGTTCCCTTGAACGAATCGGGCGCGATGACCACCCGGAGTCTCGACATGCCTCAACCTTGGCATGATCGGCGGCCGGGGCACAGACCCGATCACGCGCACGAGGACACGAAGAAGGCCCCGGTCATTCGACCGGGGCCTTCTTCGTTCTTGTTGCGGGGGCAGGATTTGAACCTACGACCTCTGGGTTATGAGCCCAGCGAGCTACCGAACTGCTCCACCCCGCGGCACAAGAGATGACTCTAGCACGCCGTTCGGCCCCCGTCCAATCGGGCCACCGGAAGAGGCACCCACGACGCCTGATCGACGACGAACCCCCCTCCCGGCATGCCGGAAGGGGGGTCGACGTCACACCGGTCGGGCCTACTGACCGCTGGCGGCGACCGCGTCCTCGAGGGCGGTCTGGAGGCGCGTGTCGGCTTCCGCCGCCGCGACCAGGTCGTTGTCGGCATAGGCCGCGGCACGGTCGGTCAGGGCCTGCTGAGCGTCGGCCAGGGCCTGGTCGAGCGCCGCGTTGTCGGTACCCGATCCGGTGCCGCCGGTGTCGGGGGTCGCCGTGCCACCGTCGGTCGCTCCGTCGCCGGTGCCGGTGCCCGTGCCGTCGGTCCCGTCACCCGTGGTCGGCACGCCGTTGTCTCCGGCGGTCGCACCCGAGTTGCCACCGAACAGCGAGTCGAGGGCGCCGTCGAGGGTGTCCTCGAAGGCGATCTTGTCTCCGAACGAGACCAGGATGCGCTGCAGGACCGGGTACGACGTCTCGGAGTTCGACTTCACGTAGATCGGCTGGACGTAGAGCAGACCACCGCCGACCGGCAGGGTCAGCAGGTTGCCTCGGACGACGCTCGTGTCACCCCGGGTGAGGAGAGCGAGCTGGTTGGCCACGGCCGTGTCGGTGTTGAAGTTGTTCTGCACCTGTCCGGGACCGGGCAGCGTGTCGGTGCGCGGCAGGGCCAGCAGCGTCAGCTTGCCGTAGTCCGACGAGATCTCGCCCGGCGTCGACCCGGCATCGGCATTCGCCGCGAGATAGCCCGTCAGCACGTTCCGGGCGTTCTCACCCGACTGTTGCGGGATGTACGTCGAGTAGATCGAGAACGCAGGGTCTTGATCGGGCAGCTGCAGCGTCAGGTAGTACGGAGGCTGCAACGGCGGGTTCTGGGCGTTGCTCGTCGGCTCGTTGGGCGTGACCCACGCGTCGTCGCTCGAGTAGAACGAGTCGGCGTCCGTCACGTGGTACGTGCCGAGGATCGCCCGCTGCACCTTGAACATGTCCTGCGGATAGCGGACGTGCTGGAGCAGTTCGGCCGACATGTCGCTCAGCGGCGACAGGGTGGAGGGGAAGATCTTGTCGTAGGTCTGCAGGATCGGGTCGCTGGTGTCCCACGCGTAGAGCTTGACCGAGCCGTCGTACGCGTCGACCGTGGCCTTGACCGAGTTGCGGATGTAGTTGATGTTGTTCGAGGCGTACACCGGGCGGTCGTTGTACGTGTCGGCGATCGCGTCGGACAACGCCTGCGGCTTCGAGTACGGGTACTCGTTGGTCGTGGTGTAGCCGTCGACGATCCAGACGACCTTGCCGTCGACGACGGAGGGGTACGGCGCGCTGTCGATGGTGAGGTAGGGAGCGACCTTCTGGACGCGCTCGGTGGGGTCACGGTCGTAGAGGATCTGCGACTGGTCGTTCACCGCGTCGGACAGGAAGATCTGCTCGGACTGGAACTTGATGGCGTAGATGAGCTTCTTGAAGACGTTGTCGAGCTTGGGCCCACCGTCGCCCTCGAAGGTCGTCGTCTCGTTGGTGCCGTTGTCGTTGCTGCCCGACGGGTAGTCGAGCTCGATGTCGTTGCCGCCGTCGCCACCCACGATCGAGTAGGTGGGCGACTCCTGGCCGAAGTAGATTCGCGGTTCGTAGTCGCCGGCGTCGCCGAGGGCACCCGTCACCGGGATGCCGGACTCGAGGAAGACCGGCTGGCCGTCCGCCGACCGCTGGTTGCCGTAGGCCGCCACCACGCCGTAGCCGTGCGTGTAGACGAAGGTCGTGTTGTAGGGGGTCGCCGAGTTGCCGAGCTGCGAGGTGTTCAGCTCGCGCACGGCGATGACGGTGTCCTGCACGTTGCCGTCGATCGTGTACCGGTCGACCGCGAGCTGCTCGGGGAAGCTGTAGTACTGGCGGTACTGCTGCAGCTGGGCGAAGGCGTCGGTCACGAGAGCGGGGTCGATGATGCGGATGTTCGCGGTGGTGACGGCGTCACCGGCCAGGGCACCGGCCTCGGCGTCGGACTTCGCATCGTAGGTCTGCTCTTCGACGTCGGCCACGCCGTACGCCTCACGCGTCGCCTGGATGTTGCGCTCGATGTACGGCGACTCGACCGTCCGCTCGCTGGGCTCGACCGTGAAGCGCTGGACGATCCAGGGGTAGATGCCCCCGACGATGATGCTGATGATGATGAGCGCGGCCGTACCGATGACCGGGAGGCGCCAGCGGCCGACGATCGCGGTCACGATGAACAGGACGGCCACGACCACGGCGATCCCGGCCAGGATCTGCTTGCCGGGGATGCCCGCGTTGACGTCGGTGTACGTGGCACCCGTGAGGAGCTTGTTCGTTCCGTCGGACAGGGTCGCGTACTGGTCGAGCCAGAGGCTCACGCCCTGGAGGAGCAGGTAGACGGCGGCCGTGACGGCCAACTGGATGCGCGCGACCTTCGAGATGCGCACTTCGCGACCGGTGAAGCGCAGGGCACCGTAGAGGTAGCTGGTCGCGACGGCGGCGATGCCGGCGATGAGCACGACGGCCGAGGCGAAGCCGACCACGGCCTGGTAGAGCGGCAGCTCGAAGACGTAGAACCCGATGTCGAGCCCGAACTGCGCGTCGGTCTGACCGAAGGGGGTGCGGTTGATCCACTCGAGGACGGTCTGCCACTGCGTCGACGTGGCGATGCCGGCGAAGAGGCCGAGGACGGCGGGGACGCCGATGACGACGGCCCGACGCAGGGGCTCGATGACCTGCTGGTAGCGGTCGAGCTGAGAGTTCAACTTGGCGTACACCGGCCGGAACCGGAAGGCCACCTCGATGCTGACGTACACCGGCACCGCCATGGCCACGAAGCCCACCGCGAACATCACGAGGCGGGAGATCCACTGTGTCGTGAGCACTCCCGTGAACCCGAGCTGCTGGTACCAGAGGTAGTCGGTCAGCAGCGACGAGAAGATGAAGAAGGCGATGACCAGGGCGGCGAGGACGGCCACCGTGACCAGGACGGGCAATCGGGGCGAGCGTCGTGCGGTTCGCGACGATGCGGGTGACGTCAAGGGTGGACTCCTGGCTGACGGGGACGTGGACGGCCATCCTACGTGTCGAGCCTGGCCGACCCAGCGTCCCCTTCTCAGCTTTGCGCGGGCTGCACGAACGCTATCGACCGGCCGTGCAGGTGGCCAGGGACGACGTGTCGCCGCCGTCCGCGACCGTCTCGAGCGCCGTTACCGCATCGTCCAACGTGGCGACCGAGTAGACGTCCAGCCCGGAGGGCACGTTCCCGACGACCTCGGAACAGTTCGTAGACGGTGCCAGGAAGACGGTCGCCCCGGCGTCGCGAGCGCCGTAGAGCTTCTGTCGGATGCCGCCGATGGCACCCACCTCGCCCGAGGCCGTGATCGTGCCCGTGCCCGCGACCTTCGCGCCGCCGGTGAGCTCGCCGGGTGTCGTCTTGTCGATGATGCCGAGCGCGAACATCATGCCGGCACTCGGTCCGCCGACCTGGTCGAGCTTGAGCGTGACGTCGAAGGGGTACGTGTAGTCCACGCTGACCCCGACGCCGAGGAGCGGCGTGCCGTCGACTTCTTGCGGGGTGACCTGCTCGGTCATGCTCGTCCCCGCGCGTTCGAGGACCACCTCCGCCGGCGTCGACGCCCCGTTCGCCGCCACCAGGCCGCGGAGGACGTCCACGTCCGCATCGGTGGCGAGACTGGTGCCGTTGACGCTGACCAGGACGTCTCCCTCGCGCAGGACGCCCTCGGCAGGGCTCCCCTCGGAGACCTGGCTGACGGTCACGGCGCTGGGGACGGCGTATCCCTCGTGGATCAGCGCCGCGGCGATCGCGGACTTCTGGGAGTTCTGCATGTCGACGGCGTTCTGTTCGTCGACCTGGTCGTTCGACACCCCCGACGGGTACACGGCCTCGACCGGGATGACCGAACGGCTACGGTCCGCCCACGCGCGGACGACGTCGACCCAGCCCGGCCGGACGTCCTGGTTGCCCTGCACGCTCACGGTCAGCAGGTCGAGGGTGCCCGCGGTGGGGTAGGTCTCGTGGCCCGACACGGTGATCAGGGGTTGGGACGAACCCTCGTACTCGGCACTGCCCAGGGTGTCGAACACGGGGCCGGGCTGTTCGATCAGGTAGGGCCCCGGGAGGAGGCTCAGGACCACGGCCGAGACGACGGCGACACCCAGGAGGGGCCAGCCGAACCTGCTCGCTCGGCGTGCTGACGAGGGGGCGGTGCGCGGGGGCGTGAAGAAGGCCACGGAGGGTCCTTTCGGGATCGGCCGGGGAGGCGCGGGTCGCGTTCGCCACGAGCGGAGCGACGCCCCCGGAGCGGTGGCCGAATCCCAGGATCTTCGTGCGGCCAGCAGCTAGCGTAGTCAGCATGACCGATGATTCGCCGCGCGGGCCTGAGGACGAGTTCCGTGACATGCTGCGGCAGTTCCTGTCCGGCGGTTCCGAGATCGATCCGTCGCAGCTCGCCGGGGCCGCCGGGCTGCCCGACGACCCGGCCTTCGTGGCGCGACTCATGAGTCAGCTGCAGAACGCCGTCAACAGCAGCGGTGACGGCATCGACTGGTCGATCGCCACCGAACAGGCGACCGCCGTGGGCGCCCAGAGCGCCGTCGTGCCGACCGCGGCCGAGACCGCCGCCCTCGAGCAGGCCTTCCACGTCGCCGCGCTGTGGCTCGACGACGTCACGTTCGTGGCCGAGCTCACCGCCACGCCCCGCCTCGTGACCCGCGCCGAGTGGGCCCGGCTCACCATGCCCGTGTGGAGCCAGCTCGCCGAGCCCGTGGCCACGTCGATCGCCGACTCCCTGACCGGCGTGCTCAGCGAGCAGGCTCCCGAAGAGATGCGCTCGATGCTCGCCGGGGCCAGCCAGGTCATGCGCAGCGTCGGCGGCACGCTCTTCGCCATGCAGCTCGGACAGGTCGTCGGCCAGCTCTCGACCGAGGTCGTGTCCGGCGGCGACGTCGGCATCCCGCTCCTCGACGAGCAGCAGGCGGCGCTGCTCCCCCAGAACGTCGCCGCCTTCGGCGAGGGCCTCGACATCGAGGCCGACCAGGTACAGCTCTACCTGGCGGTCCGCGAACTCGCGCACGCCCGCCTGTTCCGGCACGCCCGATGGCTGCGCCTGCACCTCATCTCGTCCATCCGAGAGTTCGCCCAGGGCATCCGCATCGACACCTCCCGGCTCGAAGAACTCGCGGTGGACTTCGATCCCTCGAACCCCGGCGAACTCCAGGAAGCCATGAAGAGCGGGGCCCTCATCCCCCCGAAGACCGACGAGCAGCTCGCCGCCCTCGCCCGGCTCGAGACCACCCTGGCCCTGATCGAGGGCTGGGTCGACGTGGTGACCGCCCAGGCCACGGCGCGCCTCCCGAAGTCCGCGGCGATCGCCGAGACGGTCCGCCGCCGCCGGGCCGCCGGCGGACCTGCCGAGTCGGCCTTCTCCACCCTGGTCGGCCTCGAACTGCGGCCGCGGCGCCTCCGCGAGGCGGCCGTCCTCTGGCAGACCGTGACCGACGCCGTCGGTGCCGAGCGCCGAGACGACCTCTGGTCGCACCCGGACATCGTGCCCACCAGCGCCGACGTCGACGACCCGCAGGCCCTCGTGGCCCGCCTGACGTCGGACGTGCCCACCTTCGACGACGTCGACCAGGCGATCCAGGACCTGCTCGACGACACGACCGACGACCGCCCCCGCGAGGGGGACGACGGCTCGGCGACCGAGCCCGGCGAGTCCGGGCCCGACCAGGACGCCCCCCGGTCCTGACGGACACCGTCACCGGGGCCCGGGCGGACCTGTGGACAACTCCTCATCCGCCCCGGCCCCACGACATGATCGGACGATGCCCCTCGTCCTCGATCCCCGCATCCCCGTCGTCTGGCGCGATCCGTCGACCCTCCAGGTCGGCGTCGACCGCCCCACGCTCGTCCTGAGTCCGGTCAGCAGGCTCGACGAGCGGGTGGTCGCGGCCCTCGCCGCGGGGCACGGCGCGGGGGGCCTGCCCACCCTCGTCGCCCACCTCGGCCTGGATCGCGCCGCGGTCGAAGCCTCCGTCGAGCGCCTGCGACCCGCGCTGGGCGGCGACACCCGGTCGGTCGTCCCGCCGACCGTCGTCGTCGGCGGGCCGGGCCCCGTCGCCGATGCCGTCGCGCGCCTCCTCGGCTCCTGCGGTGCCGACGTCCGACGGGCCGACGCCGACCTGGCTCCGCCGCGGCACGCCACGGGCGTCCTGGTCGGCGGGCACGTGCTCGACCCCGGGGTCGTCCGAGAGTGGGTGAGGTCCGACCTGACGCACCTCGTCGTACGCGTGGGCGATCGTCACGCGCGGATCGGCCCCGTGACGGTGCCCGGTTCGACGGCCTGCGCCCGGTGTCTCGACCTCCACGCCGGCGAGGCCGACCGTGCCTGGCCCGCGATCGCCGGTCAGCTGAGCGCCCGTCCCCTCACCGCGCCTCCGCTGCTGTCCGTCCATGAGGTCGCCACGAGAGCCGCCCGCCGGCTGTGGTCCCGTCTGACCGGCGCGGACGGCGCCCCCGAGGACTCCGAGGTCGAGTCGATCTCGATCGCCGACGGGCTGGTCACTCGCGCGGACGTGCCGCCGCACCCGGAGTGCGGGTGCGCAGCTCTTCCACGAACCGGCTCACCCGCCGTTCGCCGCCGCGCCCCTGCCCCGAGCGACTCCACGACAACCGGAGCCGCTCACGCGCCCTCGTGACGCCGACGTACAAGAGGCGGCGCTCCTCGTCGATCGCCGCGTCGTCCTTCGCGTAGCTGATCGGGACGAGGCCCTCGCTGAGGCCGATCAGGTAGACGCTGCGCCATTCGAGGCCCTTCGCGGAGTGCAACGTCGCCAGGGTGACCGCGGCCATGGTCGGCTCGTGCTGACCGGCCTGGCGGGCGAAGAGCTCGTCGACGAACTGGCGGAGGGTCGTCCCGGGGGGTGATGCCTCGGCCAGGCCCATGATCGTGTTCAAGGACTCCCAGCGGTCGCGGATCGCGCCTCTCTGGTCGGGTGCGTCCTGGGTCCAGCCGAGCGACCGGAGGACGTCGCTGACGGTCTTGAAGAGCGGCTCGCCAACGATGCTCACCGCCGCGCCCTTCATCATCATCAGGGCCTCTTTCACCTCACGGAGCTCGAAGAAGCGCGTCGCGCCGTGGATGCGGGTCGACACGCCGACGTCGGCGAGTGCGCGCTCGATCGCCGCCGCCTGGACGTTGACCCGGTACAGCACCGCGATCTCCTCCGGCGCGACTCCCGACCGGATCTCGTCGGCGATGGTCTCGGCGATGCCCCTAGCCTCGGCCGAATCGCTGGCGTACTCGGTCACGGGCGGCACCGGGCCCGTCGTCTCGACGGCCGGGTGGAGGTGCAGGGCACCCGGACGGCCCCGCATGAGTTGGTTCGCCGTGTCGACGATCTGCCGCGACGAGCGGTAGTTCTGCTCGAGACGGACGACCGTGGCGTCGTCATATCGTGAACCGAACCCGAGCAGGTAGTCCGAGGACGCACCCGCGAACGAGTAGATGGTCTGACTGGCGTCGCCGACCACGCAGAGGTCGTTCCGGCCGCCGAGCCACAGGTCGAGCAGGTCCTGCTGGAGGGGCGAGACGTCCTGGTACTCGTCGACGACGAAGAAGCGGTACTGCTCGTGCACCTGTTGGGCCACCCGCGGCTCGAGCTCGAGCATGCCGACCGTCGCGAGCAGGACGTCCTCGAAGTCGAGCTGTCGCCGTTCGTCCTTGACGGCCTCGTAGGCACGGTGCAGGTCGACGGCTTTCTCGACGCTGATGGCCGGCGGCAACGACCTGCTCGGCAACGCCTCGGCATAGTCCTCGAGGGTGAGCCGAGAGACCTTCCGCCACTCGATCTCGGCCGCGAGGTCGCGCAACGCCGCCGTGTCGATCTTGAGCCTCAGGGACTCGGCGGCGTGGGCGAGCGCCTTGGCCTTGCTGTCGAGGAGCCGCGGCATCTGACCACCCATGGTCTGCGGCCAGAAGTACGACAGCTGGGACAGGGCCGAGGCGTGGAAGGTCCGTGCAGAGACTCCCCCGGCGCCCAGGTGACGCAGACGGCCGCGCAGTTCGGCGGCCGCGCGTGAGGTGAAGGTGAGCGCCATGACGCGGTTGGGGGCGTACACGCCGGTGGCGACCCCGTAGGCGATGCGATGGGTGATGGCACGGGTCTTGCCCGTACCGGCACCCGCGAGGAGGCACACGGGGCCGAGCAGTTTCGACGCCGCACGGCGCTGCTGTTCGTCGAGCCCCGCGATCAGGTCGGCGGCCTCGGTCACTGGTCGATCTCGCCGCCGAACCAGTCCTCGATGATCGCCCGGGCGATGGACGTCCGTCCGGGCAGGACGATCTCGCCCAGGCCGGCGACCAGGTCGTCACGACTGAACCAGCGCAGGTCGAGGATCTCGGCCCCGTCAGGCGTGAGCATCCCCGGGTCGTCGGCGTCGACCTCGGCCCGGAAGCCGAGCATGAGGCTCGCCGGGAACGGCCACGGTTGCGAGCCCACGTATCGAGGCGACACGACGTTGATGCCGGACTCCTCGAAGATCTCGCGCTGCACCGCGTGCTCGAGGGACTCGCCGGGCTCGACGAAGCCGGCGAGCAACGAGTACCGGTTCTGCTCCCACAGGGCGTTCGAGCCGAGCAGGAGTCGGTCGTCCGCGTCGGTGACGCCGACGATGATCGCAGGATCGGTCCGGGGGAAGACCTCGTGGCCGTCGTCCGGGTCGCGACGGACCCAGCCCGCCTTGTCGGTGACCAGGCGGCGGCCGGTGCGCGGCGAGAACCGGTGCGAGTCGTGCCAGTTCGCCACGGCGACGGCCTCGACGGCGAGGCCCGCGTCCCGGTCACTCAACGCCGTTCCCGAGACGCGAGGACTGCCCCAGGCGGAGTCGTCGGACGAGAGCGACCGCGCGCGCTCGTCGTCGAGCAGCGCAGCGAGGAGGGGTGTGCCCACCGGCTCGACGGCGGAGGGGTCCTTCGAGACACCGAGGTAGACGTAGTCGTCGGCGGCCGGCACCGCGGCAGCCGGCAGGAGCGCGAGGGAATCCGGGGAGGCCATCAACGTCCGCCCCCGCCAGACCGGGAGCACACGGGTCACCTCCGACGCGAGCAGTTCGTCGACGACTCCGTCACGCTCACGGGTGAGGTAGTCCCGGTCGACCTGGTGTCGGGACAGCGGGAGCCGGGACGTGAGAGGCGAGGACATCGGACGACCAATCATCGCGAGTTGACAGCGTGGCGCACGGCAGGGCATCGCGTGCGGCGGCCTACCCTGAGGGCATGGCCAGATCTCATCTCACTCTAGCCGCGCTGGCCACGGCCGCCGTCGCGGACCTGGACGTCACGCGTGCGTCACGCCACGGCAGCGAGACGGGCGGCGACTTCGACTCCGCACTCGTCGACGGCCGTGGCGGAGAGCACTGCATCGTCCGCGTCCCTCGCTCGCAACGGGCCGAGGCCGAGCAGTCGGCCGATCTCGTCGCCCTCCGTGCCCTGAGCGCAGGCGTCCGAGGGCGGCTCTCGTTCGACGTGCCGGCCTACCGGGGTCAGGCCCCGATCGGCCGCACTCGCGGCATCGTCTACGACGTCGTCCCCGGCGAGCACCTGTCGATCTCGCGACTGACCGCCACCAGCGACCTCCCGACGGCACTCGGCCGTGCCGTGGCGGCGATCCACTCGCTGCCGACGAGCTTCGTGACCGACGCCGGGCTGATCAGTCACACCCCGTTCGAGGCCATGCGCTCGTCGGCGGCCTTGGTCGATCGTGCGGCCTCGACCCGCCTCCTGCCGGCCGCGCTGCTCGAGCGATGGGAAGCCGCGATCCAGGACTCGGTGCTGTGGCAGTTCCAGCCCACGGTCGTCAACGGCTCCCTCGACGCCGGTTCGGTGCTCGTCCTCGGCGACACGGTCAGCGGTGTGCTCGGCTGGCACGACCTCCAGGTCGGTGACCCCGCCCGTGACCTCGCCTGGTTGCTGGGTGCCCCGAGCCCGACGGCGGTCGACACGGCGTTCGACGCCTACAACACCGCTCGCGGCACGAGCGACCACCAGCTGCGGCACCGGGCGACCCTCTACCGCGAACTCGACCTGGCGAAGTGGCTGCTGCACGGCACCGGCACCAAGAACACGTCGGTGGTCGACGACGCCGTCGAGATGATGACGAAGCTGGTCGACTCCTTGCCCGGTGACCGACGGGCCGGCATCGGCTCGGGCTCGACCGCGGCCTTGGACGTGGACGGCGTCGAGGACCTGCTCGAGGCCACCGAGCGCCGTCACGTCTGAGTCGACGCCTCGACCCGCTGCCAGAGTTCGACGAGCTCGTCGCGGTCGGCCACGTGCCGGGGCCGCAGCACCACGTCGTCGGCGACGAAGTAGAAGACCGCGTCGATCGTGTCCGCCGGGACACCCCTGAATCGCGCGTAGGCCTCGCGGTAGAGCGCCAGCTGGAGCTGCTTGAGCTCGAGGTCGGCGTCGTCGGTGGGTGCCTTGCCCGTCTTCCAGTCGACGACCTCGAACCGGCCGTCGCGTTCGAAGACGGCATCGATCTTGCAGATGACGGTGCGACTGCCGAGGGGGAGGTGGATCTCGAGCTCGACGTCCGTCGGTTCGAGAGACGCCCAGGCCGAGCGCTCGAAGGTCGTCACCAGCTGCTCGAACCGCCTCGCGTCGTCGGGATCGATCGGCCCCGACCCGGGTGAGCCGACCCGCTCGTCGTCGAGATCGCTCTCGTCACCCCAGGCGTCGAGGGTCTCGGCACGACCCGTCGGCCGGAAGCGCTCTTCGACCCACTCGTGGAACAGCGTGCCGAGGCGGGTCGCCCGGTAGGGCCGTTCGGGCAGGGGACGACGGAGCGCGGCGGCGACCGCGGCGGGGTCGTCGACGTAGTCCTTGAACCTCGAGGCCGGGATGCGCTGGGGAAGGGGGACCGCCCCGGCGCCCGCTCGCGCGGCGTCGCGCTCGAGCAGCAGCAGGTCGATGTCGGACGACCATCTCGACGCGGTGCCTGGCTGCTGCGTGTCGGCGGGCTCGTCTCGTGAGCGCCGGTCGACGGCCGTGGTGACCCGTGCAGCGGCGTCCTCGACCACCGCGCGGCGTTGCCCCAAGGGGTCGAGCGGCCAGCTGAGCTCTCGGGATGCGGCGGCCAGGGGGTTCTCGTCGTCGTCGGGTCGTTCGGGGAGGTCACCGGTCGGCACGAGCCCACGCTCGGCCAATTCGACGACGAACCGGCTGGCAGGGCGGGGGCGGACGGCACTCGTCCAGAAGGAGCCGCTCACGAGCAGGGCGTCTCGGGCCCGGGTGAGTGCGACGTAGGCCAGCCGCCGTTCCTCGGCCTGGTGCCGGACGACCAACTCGTCCTTGAACGCCTTCAGCGCTTGGTCGAACTCCTTCTGGTCGGCCACGCCCCGCCAGCCGAGCACGGGCAGCTCGGCGGCATCGCCGCGGAACTCGTACGGCAGTTCGCCGAAACCGAGCCACCCCACGCCTTCGCGGGAGGTGCCGGGCAACTCGCCCTCGACGAGTCGTGGCACCGCGACGACGTCCCACTCGAGCCCCTTGGAGCCGTGGATGGTCAGGAGTTGGACGGTGCCCCGCTCGGCCTGCTCGGACCGCGGACCCATGTCGTCACGCCGCTCGGCGGCTGCCAGCCACGACAGGAAGCCTCCGAGGCCGGCGTTCTCGTCGGTCGCGACGTACCCTGCCAGTTCGTCTTCGAAGGCTTGCAGCCACGCGCCCCCCGACGGCGCGCCGGTGGCCGCCGCCACCTCGACGTCGAGCAGCATCTCGTGCTCGACCAGCGTGACCAGGTCGACGAGATCGAGACCGGTGCGGGCCCGGAGGAAGGCGAGCTGCGAGCCGAGCCGCCTCAGGCGGACGAGCCCCTCGTCACTGAACTCGGAGAGCTGCCGATGCGTGACGGGCGCCGTGGCCACGAAGTCGAGGGCGTCGACGATCGACCCGTGCTCACCCGCGGCGACCGACGCCCGGAACCCGGCGGCGACCTCGTCGTCGAGGCGCTGTTGGGCGTGGTCGTGCGAGAAGAGCCACGAGGCGACGTCGCGCAACCGGGCGATGTCTCGAACGCCGATCCGCCATCGGGCACCGGCCATCAGACGGATGGCCTCGGAACCGGCCGACGGGTCGTGCAGCACCCGGAGGCAGGACACGAGGTCGACGACCTCGGGCCGCTGCAGGAGACCACCGACGCCGAGCACGTGGTACCTGACGCCGCGAGCGGCGAGGGCCTCGACGAAGACGGGCATGGTCTTCTTCGATCGGAAGAGCAACGCCGCCGTTCGGCGGGCGGGCTCGCCGTCGACGATCGTGGGCACGGCCAGCTCGCTCTGCAGCCAGGCCGCGACCTGGTCGGCCTCGCCCGGCAGCGTCTGGTCGAAGAGCAGTTCGACGCGCCCCTCGGGCGCACCCGGCCGGGCTCGCAGCTCGCCCACGACCGCCCCGGAGGACCGCGCGAGTTCGGCCACGACGGTGTTCGCGGCGTCGAGCACTCGTGACGCGTTGCGCCAGCTGGTCGAGAGGCTGAACACCGCATCGGGCCGGGCTCCGAAGTCCACCGGGAACCGTCCGAGGTTCGCGGCGCTGGCACCCCGGAACCCGTAGATGGACTGGTGGGGGTCCCCGACCGCCATCACCCCGGTGCCCTCGAAGAGGCGGGACAACAAGGTGGTCTGCACGACGCTGGTGTCCTGGTACTCGTCGAGCAACACGACGCGGTAGCGGTCGCGCAACTCGGCCACGACGTTCGGCGCCGTGTCGCACACCTCGAGGGCCAGGGCCACCTGGTCGGAGTACTCGACGAGGCCCCGACGGGCCTTCTCGTCGGCGAAGGCCACGGCTAGGTCGAGCAGCGGCGGGAGCGCCGACACCGCGCCGACGGCGTCGACGACCGACTTGTAGGCGCTGCCCTTGGTCGACGGAAGACTCGCGAGGTCGAGGAACCGGTCGGCCAGGTGTGCCACGGGCTCGGGCCCGGTGACGTTCTCGCTGAGGGCGTGGCTCAGGCGGAGGACGGCCTCGGTGATGCCGTCGACGCTTCGACCGAGCCCCGCGAGGCGCTCGTCGTGGCTGCCCACGACGAGTGAGCGTGCCAGTTGCCAGGCGGACGCATCGCCGAGCACCTGCGACTCGCTCTCTCGACCGACCCGCAGGGCGTTGTCGCGGAAGATCGCGTTGGCGAAGGCGTTGTAGGTCGAGACGGTGGGCACGTCGAAGGGATCGGCCTCGTCGCCGAGCAGTCCGACGGCGGCGAGCTGGCCGATGCGCCGCTCGATCCGCTCACCGAGTTCGCCGGCGGCCTTGCGGGTGAAGGTCAGGCCGAGCACCTGCGAGACGCCGACGAGACGGTTGGCCAGCAGCCACACCACGCGGTTGGCCATGGTCTCGGTCTTGCCGCTGCCGGCGCCCGCGACGACCAGGGCGGGTTCGAGAGGGGCCTCGATGACGGCTTGCTGCTCGGGGGTCGGCGTGGGGAGCCCGAGCGCCTCGGATATCTCGGCTGCTCTGAGCCGGGACGAGGAGGCGCGCGTCGTGCCGTCGACGCCACGACCGTCCACCCCGTCACGCGTGCCCGCGGCGCCACCCCCGTCGGCGGCGCGGCCTCCGGCCGTCACGAGCCGCTCACCTCGCCCACCACGTGGATGCGGCACGATCCGCCGTGCCGCCCTTCGCAGTGGTCGTCGAGGCGGGCCACGAACACCCGGCCCGCCATGTGCTCGGCCGCGTCGACGACTCGGGCACGGAAGGCCGCGAGTCGGTCGCCGTCGAACGCCCCCTGGGCGGGCTCCCGGTAGAGCTTGCCCCGGACGCCCGACGACACGATCACGAGCTTCGCCCCGCCGGGAGGTGTGCCCTCGGGCACGGCCTCGACGGCACCATCGGCGAGGGCGACCTGGTAGCTGCCCAGCTGGGGGTGTTCGGCGACGGCCTGGGGCGACGTCGGGGCCGACCGGCCCGTCTTGAGGTCGACGATCACGGCGGCGCCCTCGCGGGTGCGCTCCACCCTGTCGATGGACCCGCGCAGACGCGCCGGCCCGATGTCGAGGCTGAAGGTGGACTCGGCGCCGAGCAGGCTCCCGCCCGACGCCTCGAAGTCCCGCAGGTAGGAGGAGAGGCTCTCGGTCATGTCGCGCGCCCGGCGTTTCTCGGCCTCTGCGATCCAGGCCGACTCGAACTCGAGCTCGGGCCAGCGCCCCTCGACGGACTGCCAGAGCGAGTCGACGTCGGTGCCCTCGGCGTGCTCCATCACGTCGTGCAGCACCGTGCCGAGACCCATCGCCGCGTTGGGAGGGGACCCGCCGAACCGGTCGACGAACCAGTGCAGGGGGCACTCCTCGAACGACCCGAGTTGCGACGGCGAGACCGGCACGTGGGCCTCGGGAGCCTCCAGGTCGATGAGCGGCTCGACGGTGCTCGGGTCGAGCAACCCGTACCAGTCGTCCGGCGACGCCCCCGCCACGCCTTCGCCGGCGAGTCGGGCCAACGCGTCGACCGCGTCGTCGGCCCGTGGTCCGTGAGGCGACGAGACGAGCACGTGACGGAGGTGCCCCACGAGTCCTCGAAGCGACAGGGGGTGCCCGGTGGGTGCCTCGGGGCAGCCGTCGGGCAGCAGCCGGAAGAACGGCGAGGGCCCCTCGTCGTCGTTCGAGGTGCAGGAGAGCACGACCTGTCGGGTGGCCCGCGACACGGTGAGGGCGAACATGCGTAGTTCGTCGGACAGAACTGTGGCCCGCGCGTCGGAGGGGGCTGCCGGCTCGTCCTCGTGGTCGTCGACCGGACCACCGCGGAGCAGGCCGCGCTCGGCGAGGTCGACCAGCTCGTCGGGGGCGAGCAGGCCGCCCCGGACCCGGAGGTTCGGCCACACGCCGTCCTGCAGCCGAGCGGCGACGACCACGTCGACCTCGATGCCCACGGCGTTCGACGGCGAGCACACCAGCACGGTCTCGGCCGTCGCCTGCGGCGAGAGGGTGTCCTCGGGTACCTCGGCCCCGAGCAGCGAGTCGAGGAAGGCACCGGCGGGTGCCTCGGGGGTGCGTTCGACGAAGCGCTTGGCGGCCGTGAACAGGGCGACGACACCGTCGAGGTGACGGTCGGCCTCGGCGGCGACGATGCCGCGACCGTCGCTCTGGGCCGACCACTCGGCCGCGAGTCCGCTGCGCTCCCAGAGGCCCCAGAGCACCTCTTCGATGCTCGCGCCGGTCGCGGCTGCACGGCGGGCCGCGTCGAGACTGGTCGAGAAACGCCCGGCTCGGGCCGCGAACCTCGAGTCGATCGTGACGAAGCGACCGGCCCCCTCGAGCGCCTCGACGAGCAGGTCGTCGGCCGAGCGGACGCCGCCCGTGCCGAGCTCGTCGGCTCGCAGGGCGAGCCTCAGGCGTCGGAGCGACAACGCGTCGAAGCCGGCGAGCGGCCCCAGCAGCAGCTCGGTCGCGAGCTCGACGGTGAGCTCGTCGCGACCGACGGCGACGGCGGCGGCGAGCAGCAGGTGGCGGGCCGCGTGTTCGTCGCGCACCGCGCGTCCGGCGACGGAGGTGCGGGTCGGGACCTCGGCGAGCTGCAGCCCCCGGGCGACTCCGGCCACCTGTCCACCGCTGCGGACGACCACCATCATGCGCGACCACGGCACCCTGCGGACCAGGTGGTGCTCGCGCAGCAGGCGGGCCACCGACGCCACTTCGTGGCTCGGACTGTCGGCCCGGACGGTCACGATCGGGACCGCCACGGAGTCCGCCGCTCCCCCGGCCTCGGAGGGCTCGAGCGCCGGAGCCGCCACCGCGGCGTGCTGGCGCCCGGCACCGGCCGTCCCGATGCGCGACGTGACCCGCTGCACGAGATCACGCAACGGAGGCTGGTGCCGATGGGCCGTCGAGAGGTACAGGGTCTCGACGTCGGACAGGCCGAGCCGAGGGCCGAGACGACCGAGCACGTCGGGCGTGCCCCCGCGGAATGCGCTGGTGGACAGGTCGGGGTCGCCGAACGCGACCACGGCGACACCCCGCCGCGTCAGGGCGCGGAGCAGCGCCAGGGTCGACTCGGTCGCTTCTTGCGCGTCGTCGACGAGGACGACCCTCAGCCCCTCGACGACCGGGGAGGTCTCGCCGCGGTCGAGGGCGGCGACGGCGTAGTCGACCAGGTCCGCCGAGTCGAGGTGCCGCCCCCGTGCGGCGTCGAGGACGCTCAGGTACTCGTCGCGGAAGTCGGCCACCGCCGCCCATTCGGGCCGGTCGGCCCTCTCGGCGGCTCGTCGGAGCCCCTCGGACCCGATGCGGTGCTCGGTCGACCGCATGAGGACTTCGCGCAGTTCGGTGCGGAAGCCGCGGAGTCGACGAACGGTCGGGCCGAGCCCCTCGGGCCAGGACGGGCCCGTGCCGTCGACCTCGTGCCCCTCGAGGAGGGAACGGACGATGCTGTCCTGGTCGCCGCCCGTCAGCAGGGTCGGCGTGGGCAGGCCGACGAGCCGCGCCGCATGGCCGACCACGTCGAATGCCAGGGACGAGACGGTGCGGGCCAGGGGCCCCGGGGTCGGCACGGTGAGCCTCGACGCGATGACGTCACGGAGCGTCGTCGCCGTAGAGCGCGTCGGTGCGAGCACCATGACGGCGGCCGGACCCCAACCGCGCCTTTCGACGCGGTCGACCACGAACTCGACGAGCGTGCGGGTCTTGCCCGAGCCCGGGGCACCCAGGACCGCGGCCGACCGCCCGTCGGCCAGGTCGAGCACGGCCCGCTGCGAGTCGTCGAGCACCGGCGGCACCGAGGCTCGGGCCGGACTCGAGAGGGGCGGTGAGACGGTCGAGGCCATGTCCCGACGCTACCGGCTGGCACCGACATCGAGGTCGGTCGCGTGGACCGTCGACGGCCCGACGGGCCACCCCGTGTGCGCCGACAGAGAACGTGCAGAGCCGGGACGGCGAGGTCGGATATCGTGACCTCGTGGACATTCGCATCGGCATCACCAACAGCCCCCGTGAGATCAGCTTCGAGACGGCCCAGACCGCCGACGAGGTCGAGAAGGTCGTCGGCGACGCGCTCGACGGCGGCAAGTCGTACGTCACCCTCGCCGACTCCAAGGGCAAGACCTACCTGGTCCCCACCGCATCGCTCGCCTACGTCGAGGTCGGCAGCGAAGAGAGCCGCAAGGTCGGGTTCGTCAGCTAGTCGTGGAACTCCTCTTCGTCGTCCTGGGTGGCGCCATCCTCGGGTTCGTCCTCCACTACGCGCTGCCCGACGGCGACACCCGCGGCGTCCTGCTCGCGCCCGCGTCCGGCGCCGTCGTGGCGGCGATCGTGTGGGAGGTCCTGACCTGGGCCGGATGGCCCGCCGACGGCGGATGGATCTGGGTGGCAGCACTCGTCCTCCCCGCCGTCGTCGCGTTCGTGGTCTGCCGTGTCGCGGCGGCCCGCCGCCGGGCTCACGACAGCGAGCACTTCGCCCGCCTGGTGCGCTCCGCCTCCTGACGCCGCGCCTCCGCCATGCCCTCGATGCACGGCCGGTCGCCCAGGGCGGCCACGCCAGGTCGCCGAGAACGGTCCCGCCAGCCGAAGGACTACCAGCGGTCAGCGCTCAGGCGGTGAGTCCGAGGGCGTCCATGCGGCGCGTGTGGGCGGCGATGAGTTCTGTGAAGACGGGTTCGAGACGCTCGTCGTCGGCGGACACGTGCGACGCGGACACCGCGGCGCGAGCGACCAACAGGGTGTCTCCCACCAACCTGCGCCCCCAGAGGGCCAGCCGTGACGCGAGCCGCGGGTCGGCCTCGATGGCCGCGGAGAGTTCTCGCACCACGAGCGGTGCATCGTCGTGGGCCTCGAGCACCGCCACGATCCGCTTGTGGTGGTCCGCCGGCAGTCCGGCCGCCAACCGCACGAAGACGTCGTTGAGCAGGCCGGCCGCGACGTAGTCCGCGACGATCGCCTCGTACCAGTCCGTGCCTCCGGTCCGGGCCCGGAACTCGTCGATGGCGGCGATGTGGGGCTCCATCGACTCGGTGGCGTCGTGGCCGGACCGTTCGATCTCGGCCACCAGGCCGCGGTGTCGGGCCAAGGTCGTCTCGGCGATGCGGCCGGTGGTCTCTTTCGCACGGACGTCGGGGGCGAAGGCCGACGAGCGGCCCAGCGTCTCGAAGAGCGCGAGTTCGAGGTAGGCCGCGTGCCCCAGGAAGACCAACAGGTCGGGGGTGAACTGGTCGAGCTCGACCCGGGCCGCGGGGGTCGGCTTCGCCGCGGGCCGCGGCCACTGCAGGGACGGGACGCCGCGTTTCGCACCTCGACCGGGCCAGGACACCACGCCCACATCTTACGGGGTCCGAGGGGCCGCCCGTCGCGACGGGCTAAACTCGACGCATCCCCCTATATGAGACAGGGCAACACTTTGACATTCACTGACCTCGCGATCGACCCCGACATGGTCGACGCTCTGGCGTCGAAGGGGATCCTCGAACCTTTCCCCATCCAGACGCAGACCATCCCCCTCGCCCTCGCCGGGCAGGACATCATCGGCCAGGCCAAGACGGGCACCGGCAAGACCTTCGGCTTCGGCCTCCCGATCATCCAGCGCATCGGCCTCGACCCGGCCCCCGGCGTCAAGGTGCTCGTCGTCGTCCCGACCCGCGAACTCTGCGTCCAGGTGGCCGACGACCTCGAGCTCGCCACCTCGAACCGGGCGACCAAGATCGTCAGCATCTACGGCGGCAAGGCCTACGAGGGCCAGGTCGAGCAACTCAAGGCCGGCGCGCAGATCGTCGTGGGCACCCCCGGGCGCCTCCTCGACCTGGCCGGCCAGCGCCTCCTGAACCTCAAAGAGGTGCAAGAGGTCGTGCTGGACGAGGCCGACAAGATGCTCGACCTGGGCTTCCTCAGCGACATCGAGAAGATCTTCCAGCAGGTGCCGGCCACCCGTCACACCATGCTGTTCTCGGCGACCATGCCCGGCCCGATCGTGGCCTTGGCACGCCGGTTCATGTCGAAGCCGATCCACATCCGCGCGACCGACCCCGACGAGGGCCTCACGCAGGCGAACATCAAGCACGTCGTCTACCGGGCCCACTCGCTCGACAAGGACGAGGTGATCGCGCGCATCCTCCAGGCCGAGGGGCGTGGCAAGACCGTCGTCTTCACCCGGACCAAGCGCGCGGCCGCCAAGCTCGTCGAAGAGCTGAACGACCGCGGCTTCAACGCGGCGGCCGTCCACGGTGACCTCAACCAGGAGCAGCGCGAGCGCGCGATGGCCGCGTTCAAGGCGGGCAAGAAAGACATCCTGATCGCGACCGACGTCGCGGCCCGAGGCATCGACGTGAACGACGTCACGCACGTGATCAACCACACCGTGCCCGACGACCACGACACCTACCTGCACCGCGCCGGCCGTACCGGCCGCGCCGGCAAGACCGGCATCGCCGTGACGTTCGTCGACTGGGACGACCTGCACAAGTGGGCCCTGATCAACCGGGCCCTCGACATGGGCCAGCCCGAGCCGGTCGAGACCTACTCGTCGAGCCCGCACCTCTTCGCCGACCTCGACATCCCCGCCGGGACGAAGGGACGCCTGCGCGCGAGCTCCTTGTCAGCTGTCAAGGCGGGTTCGGTCGGCTCGCGCGAGCGCACCGGCGGCCCCCAGGGCGATCGTGACAGGGGTCGCGGTCGCGGTCGTGGCGACGCTCCCGTGCGGGCCTCCGGTGAGCCCTCGACCACGGGCCGCGGCGCCGCACAGGC
Organism: Frigoribacterium sp. CFBP 13605; assembly: GCF_014839405.1. Taxonomy (NCBI): domain Bacteria; kingdom Bacillati; phylum Actinomycetota; class Actinomycetes; order Micrococcales; family Microbacteriaceae; genus Frigoribacterium; species Frigoribacterium sp. CFBP 13605. The sequence goes on from NZ_JACYNS010000003.1 coordinate 79,671, forward strand.
GCCCGACGCGGCGGCTTCGGCCGGCGAGGGCACGGGTGAGGCCCCGCGCAAGCGCAGCCGCAACCGTCGCCGTCGTCCCGCCGGCGACTCGTCGTCACAGCCGCAGGGCTGACGACCGATCCAGCGCGAGACCCTCTCGACCGTCCGCGGCGAGGGGGTCTCGTGCGTCCGGCACGTCGCCGTCCGGCACGTCACCGTCCGGAACGCCGCCGTCCGGCACGTCATCGCCCGGCAGGGAGCCGTGCGGACGAGGAGGCGCGGGCCGGTTCAGCCCCGGACGGGCACCCACCCGGTCGCCGCGTCGACGATCCGGTCGAGTTGTCCGGGAGCCGTGGTGTTCTCGCCCAACCGGTTGGGCTTGCCGTCGCCGTGGTAGTCGCTCGACCCGGTCACGATGAGGTCGTACCGTCGGGCGAGCTCGAGCAGTCGCGCCTTGCCGGCCGAGGTGTTCTCGCGGTGGTCGATCTCGACGCCGAGCAGCCCGGCGTCGACGAGGGCCTCGAAGCCCTCGCTGGAGACGTTCGGCTCGCGACCCCGCGTCGCCGGGTGGGCGATGACGGGGACGCCCCCGGCCTCCCGGATCAGGCGGACGCCGATCAGGGGGCTGGGTGCCTCGTGCGGCTCGTAGTACCCGGACCGCCAGTGCAGGATGCCCGCGAAGGCGGCGCTGCGGTCGGGCGCGTAGCCCTTGGCGACGAGGGCGTCGGCGATGTGCGGCCGTCCCAGGGTCGCCCCCGAGCTGGCCTGGGCGAGGACGTCGCCCCAGGTCAGGTCGTAGTCGGCGGCGATGCGCTCGACGATGCGCTCGGCCCGGTGCAGACGGCTGTCGCGCAGGCGGGCCGTCTCGGCGACGAGGCCCGGGTGGGCGGGGTCGAAGAGGTAGCCGAGCATGTGGACGCTGTTCAGTCCGAGCCGGGTGCTGAGCTCCATGCCGGGGAGGAGGGTGAGACCGGTGCCGGCGACGGCGGCCGTGGCCTCGGACCACCCGGCCGTGCTGTCGTGGTCGGTCAGGGCGACGGTGTCGAGCCCCGCGCGCACGGCCGACGCGACCAGCGCGGCGGGCGCCTCGGTGCCGTCCGACACGCTCGAGTGAGTGTGCAGGTCGACCAGGCGCGTGGGCATCCCTCCATCGTAGGCGGCGCGCATCCGAGCCGTCCGTGCGGCGCCCGACGTGCGGTCGGGGGTTCCCCTAGGCTCCAGGGGCCATGATCCGTCGTCTCGTCGCCCTCGTCTTCGTCCTCGCCGTCGCCGCGGTGCTCCTGGCCGCCCTCTGGCCCCAGGCCGTCGGGCTGCAGCGCGTCTTCCCGGTCGGTCAGGTGGTGTCGTTCCGCCTCGTCGCCGGGGCCGTCGCGATCGTCCTGGTGGTGCTGCTGCTCGTGCTGGGCCTGGTCGCACGGCCGATCCGGTCGCTCACGGCGAGCGCGGCCGTGCTGCTGCTCGTGTTCGGCGTCCTCTCGGCGGGCGTCGTGACGGCTCGCGGCCTGGGCCGCACCGACTTCGTCGAGAAGACGCCCACCGACGTCACCGTGCTGTCGTGGAACACCCTCGGCGCGGCGACCGGGGCCGACGCCGTCGTCGCCCTCGCGACCGAGGTCGGTGCCGACGTGATCGCCCTGCCCGAGACCCGCCAGGAGGTCGGCGTCGCCGTCGCCGAGGCCATGGCCGCCGCCGGCAAGCCCATGTGGGTGCACACGGTGGCCTACGACCAGATCGCGAGCGGCCGCTCGACGACCCTCCTGATCAGTGCCGCGCTGGGCGACTACCAGGTCGCGATCGGTGACGACGGCACCACCGACGCACGGACGACGCCCGTCCTCCCGACGGTCGTCGCGACACCCGTGTCGGGCGAGGGCCCCACGATCGTCGCCGCCCATCCCGTGTCGCCGACGCCCGAGCACATGGGGCAGTGGCGTGCCGGCCTGGGGTACCTCGCCGACGTCTGCCGGTCGGGGGACGTGATCATGGCGGGTGACTTCAACGCCACCCTCGACCACATGGCCGGGCTCGGCACCGACGGTGGGGCGCTCGGTGCCTGCCGCGACGCCGCCGAGGCGACGGCGAACGCCGGCGTCGGGACCTGGCCGACCGACGTCCCTCCCCTCCTCGGTGCGCCGATCGACCACGTCATGGCCACCGAGCAGTGGCTGCCGACCGGCTTCCGGGTCGTGACCGAGCTCGACGACGCCGGCAGCGACCACCGGGCGGTCGTCGCCCAGCTCAGTCGCACGGGAGCCTGAGCCCACCGACTGGGCGTCCGGCCCGTTTGGCGGGAGAATGGTGGGCATGGCAGATCAGAAGGCGCCGCGCGCGACCACCAACCGCTCCACCACCCCCGGGTCGGACACGTTCAAGGACTACATCTCGTCGCAGTGGGCCGACCGCCCCGACGTCCTCCCCGAGCCGCGTGAGCAGGCGCCGTTCGCCGCCGACCGTCGCGCGCGGCTGTCCGCGCTGCACCCGGGCACCCGCCTGGTCGTGCCGGCCGGCTCCGCCAAGGTCCGGTCCAACGACTGCGACTACCCCTTCCGTGCGCACTCGGCGTTCTCGCACCTGACGGGCTGGGGTTCCGACACCGTGCCCGGTTCGGTGCTCGTGCTCGAGCCCACGGCCGAGGGCCACGACGCCACCCTGTACCTGAGGGCGAGCGCCGGGCGCGACTCGGACGAGTTCTACGCCAACCCCGAGATCGGCGAGTTCTGGATCGGCCCGCGCCCCTCGTTGACGCAGGTCGCCGCCGACCTGGGTCTCGCCACGCGTGACCTGGCCGACTTCGAGGCCGTGGTCGGCACCATCGACGCCGGCACCCTCGTCGTCCGCGAAGCCGACCCCGACCTGACCCGCCGTCTCGACGCCGTCGTCGAGGCCGCCGCCGAGCAGTCCCCCGTCTCGGCGGGGACGACGGCCGTCGTGACCTCCGACGACGACCGCCCCCGCGAGCGGGCGACCTCCGCCGACCTGGCCCGTGACCTGAGCGAGCTGCGTCTCGTCAAGGACGCGTACGAGGTCGCGCAGATGCGCCAGGCCGTGACGGTGACGGGCAAGGGGTTCACCGACGTGATCGCCGACTTCGACGACATCGTCGCGCACCCGCGCGGCGAGCGGCTCGTCGAGGGTACCTTCAACCGTCGGGCCCGCGCCGACGGCAACACGGTCGGCTACGACACGATCGCCGCGTCGGGCGACCACGCCTGCGTCCTGCACTGGACCCGCAACGACGGCGTCGTCCGCGACGGCGACCTCATCCTCATCGATGCGGGCATCGAACTCGACAGCCTCTACACGGCCGACATCACCCGCACGCTGCCCGTCTCGGGCCGGTTCACCGACGTGCAACGTCTCGTGTACGAAGCCGTGCTCGAGGCGGCCGACGCGGCGTTCGCGATCGTGCGTCCGGGCATCGCGTTCCGCGAGATCCACGCGACGGCCATGAAGGTCATCGCCGAACGGACGGCCGAATGGGGCTTCCTGCCGGTGTCCGCCGAGGAGTCGCTGAAGCCCGACCACCAGTACCACCGTCGCTACATGGTGCACGGCACGAGCCACCACCTCGGCATCGACGTGCACGACTGCGCCGCCGCCCGCCGCGACCTCTACCTCGACGGCGTGCTCGAGCCCGGCATGGTGTTCACGATCGAACCCGGCCTGTACTTCCAGCCCGACGACCTCACCGTGCCCGAGGAGTTCCGCGGCATCGGCGTGCGCATCGAGGACGACATCCTCGTGACCGCCGACGGGGCCGAGAACCTCTCGGTGGGCATCCCCCGCACGGTCGCCGACGTCGAGGCGTGGATCTCCCGCGACTGAGGTCCGACACCGAAGGGCCCCGGGTGCATCGCACCCGGGGCCCTTCGCCCGTTCACACCCCGATCAGCGAGGCAGGGTCATCGACCGTCGGACGACGAGTCGCCGTCCGGGGCCGACGTGTCGTCGGTCTCGGACGGTGTCCCGTCACGTCGCCGGCCGGTGACGATGGCCACGACCACACCGGCGGCGGCCAGCACGACGATCGCGACCGCGATGCCGATGACGAGTCCGGCGTTCACCGAGCCCGACTCGGGCGCAGCCGACGGCGTCGCCACGGTGTCGTCACCCGGGGTCGCCATGGTCGTCATCTCGGGTTCGGACGAGGCCGAGGGCGAGGCCGCCTCGGTCTCGTCACCGGTAGGGGCGCCGGCACCGCCAGCCGCGCCTCCTGCGCTGCCGCAGCTCGGACGGGTCGGCGAGCCCGCCCCCTCCGCGGTGCCCGCGGCGGGGGCGTAGGTGAACGGGACGGCGTCCGAGACGGTGTGGCCGTCGGCCGAGACGGCCTGGTAGGTCATCGTGTAGGCGCCGGGCGACCCGAGCGCGACACCGGTCGTCAGCGTCGGTCCCGAGGTCGTCGAGCAGCCGTCCTCGTAGTGCAGGCCGGCGGCGTCGGTCACCTCGAGCACGTTCGAGCTGCCGGTGCCCGAGAGGTCCAGGATCACGTCGTTGAACGTGATCGACACGGTCGCCGGGGACGAGTCGACGGTCGAGCCCGCGGCCGGCGCGCTGCTCACGACGTAGTCGTGGGCAGCGGCCGATCCCGCCGGTACGAGGGCGAGGGCACCGACCGCGGCACCCAGCCCGGCCGTCACGAGGACGCCGAGGAGGCGCGGTGTCCGCGAGCGTGCGGCCGTCACGCGTCCACCCCGCCGTTCGTCGAGGTGCGGGACGCGGTCGCCCGGGGCCGACGGGTCAGCGCCACGACCGAGACGACGAGCGCCAGCGCACCCAGGGCGAGACCACCGATGCCCAGGCCGATCGAGAGCGGTCCGACCGCGCCGTCGCCGGAGCCCGACGCCGAGTCGCCGGAGGTGCCGACGCCCGCGGTCGTCGTGTCGTCGTCCGTCGCGTGGCCGGCGTGCTCGTCGGCCGGCGGCGCGTCGTTGACGTAGAGGGTCGGTGCGGGGTGCTCGGGCTCTTCTCCCGAGGCGGGAGTCGCGTCGGCCCAGTCGACGACCGTGCCGTCCGAGTAGCGCTGGTGGGCCGGCAGCGCGATCGACCCGGTGTCGGGCACCGCACCGGCCGAGATGACGAACTGCTGGAACTGTCCGGGTGCGATCTGCGTGTCGCCCTCGGCCGTCCAGGTCACCTGCGTCGGCGCCTCGGTGATCGTCGTGCCGTCGAGCTCGACCGGCTCGGGCAACGTGCTGGTGGTGACCTCGGTGGTCCACCCCGGGAGGGGCTCGTACGACACCGAGGTGAACGGGGTGTCGGTGGGCAGGTCGACGACGAGCCCGACGGTGCCCGCGGTCGCCGACTCGTTCGGCACCTTGAAGGTCAACGTCTCGTACGACCCGGCCTCGGCCTGACCGGGCTCGACGTGGACGTGGGCCGAGGCCGCGAGGGGCGCGGCCAACGCGAGCAGGGCGGCGGCGCCGAGGGCCGCTGCCGAACGGGCGACGACGGCGGACGACCGGGGACGGCGGGACGCGACGGAAATGGGGTTGGTGCTGCGGTTCATGGATCTGGTCCTCTCGATCGCGAGTGCGATCGGTCTGCGGTGCATGACGATGGGGCCCGACGGCGCGACGGGCGCGTCCGACGGGGTCACCGGCGACGGAGGTCGGCGGTGTGCGGGGTCAGGCAGGGCAGGGCGGACCGCGACGGGGTCGGGCCGTGAGGTGTCGTCGGCCGGGCGGGCGCGGACGGACGCCGACCGGAGTCGGCGGGCGCCGGACGACGGGCGCCTCGGGCCGGTGCCCGGCGGTCAGGAGGCGCGCGACGGCCAGACCGCGGATGGCCAGTCGGACGAGGGCCCACGCGGCGCCCTCGCCACGCCGCAGGGCGACGATCGTGACCACGGCCGCGAGCGCGTGGGCCAGCCACATGGCGGGGCCACCCATGACCATGGCCTGGCCGACGCCGCCACCGGACGCGGCGCCGTCGGCGATCGTCGAGATCACGAGTGCGGAGTGGTGCCCGCCCGTCGCCGAGGCGCCCCCGCCGTCCGAGGCTCCGAGGGAGAACAGCAGGTGGAACGCGACCTGGCTGAGCGCGACCGCGACCGCGAGCCTCACGGTCGAGAGGTGCACGCCCGCCAGGGCGATCGAGACGGGCACGGCCACGGCCAGGGCGAGGACGACGCCGAGCAGTCCGGGCTCCATGCCACCGCCGGCCACGTGGGAGAAGGCCGCGACCAGGGTCGACGCACCGGCGGTCAGCCAACCACGCGCGAAGCGCTCGGCCCGGGTGGCCGTCGTGGAGGGGTCGCGGGGTGCCATGTCGACACCAGGGTACGTCAGCGGCGCGGGGTCTCGGGACGCGCGAGGATCTCGTGCGCCCGCCCGGAGACCTCGGGGTCGACCACGATCTGGTAGTTCGACGCGAGCACCTGGTGCGTCGAGGTGAAGTCACGGCGGCGACGGGTGATCGCGAAGCTGACGATGCCGTAGAGCATGCCGAAGCCGGCTCCGAGCAGGGCCGCCGCCCCGACGGTGGCCGCGGTGGCGGTCTCGGTCGCGAAGACGAGCATGACGAGCCCGAAGAAGACGCCGAGCCAGAGTCCGGTCACGGCCCCGGCCAGCGCGGCACGCCCGTAGCTCAGGCGACCGGTGACGCGTTCGACGGTCTTGAGGTCGTTGCCGATGATCGCCAGCCGCTTGATCGGGAACTCGGCCTGTGACAGCCGGTCGACCACGCGCTGCGCCTCGGGATACGTGTCGTAGGTGCCGAGGACGTCGCCCCGCGGCAGGGTGGGCACCATCGGCGGGCGGCGGCCCACGGGGCCCGGGTTCGTCATCCCAGCATTAAACACGGTGCCCCTGCCGGGCACCCGTCGGCGGCGACCCCGCGAGCGACTAAATTGGACGCGTGAGTGCAACCAGAGTCTTCGTCGCCCGGCTGGCCGGTTGCTCCGTCTTCGACCCTGCGGGCGACAAGGTCGGCAAGGTGCGCGACGTGCTGGTGGTCTACCGCCGCACCGGGGCGCCGCGCGTGGTGGGCCTCGTGGTCGAGGTCCCCGGCAAGCGCCGGGTCTTCGTGGGGATCGGACGCGTCACGAGCATCGGCTCGGGCCAGATCATCACGAACGGCGTCATCACGCTCCGCCGCTTCGAGCAGCGTGGCGGCGAGACCCGGGTCATCGCCGACCTGCTCGGTCGTCGCGTGTCGTTCCGGCACGGTGGCGGCCACGCCACCATCGAGGACGTGGCGATCGACGAGGTGAGCGAGGGCGACTGGGAGGTCGGCCAGCTCTTCCTGCGCAAGCCCAAGACGTCGCCGTCGCCGTTCGTCAAGGCGCCGACGGCGTTCGCGGCGTGGGACGACGTCGTCGAGGAGGCCGGACCGGGCGAGGCGCAGAGCGCCGAGCACCTGATCGCCGCGTACTCCGACCTCGTGCCAGCGGACCTCGCGAACACCCTGCTCGACCTCACGCCCGAGCGGCGGCTCGAGGTCGCCGGCGAACTGTCCGACGACCGCCTCGCGGACGTGCTCGAAGAGCTGCCCGAGGCCGAGCAGGTCGAGATCTTCACGGGCCTCGACGACCACCGTGCGGCGAGCGTCCTCGACCAGATGCAGCCCGACGACGCGGCCGACCTCATCGCCCAGCTGCCCGACGAACGCACCGAGCAGCTGCTCACGCTGATGGAGCCCGACGAGGCCGACGACGTGCGCATGCTGCTCAGCTACGACTCCGACACCGCCGGCGGACTGATGACGACCGAGCCCGTCATCGTCTCGGCCGACGCCACGGTCGCCGAGGGCCTCGCCCTCATCCGTCGTCACGAACTGGCCCCGGCGCTCGGCGCGGCGGTCTGCGTCGTCCTGCCACCCTACGAACCGCCCACCGGCCGGTTCCTCGGCATGGTGCACTTCCAGCGGATGCTCCGTTACCCGCCGAACGAGCGCCTGGGCACGATCCTCGACCAGACCACCGAACCGGTCCGCGTCGACGCCACGGCCCTCGAGGTCACGCGGGTCATGGCGACCTACAACCTCGTCTCGGTCCCCGTCGTCGACTCGGCGCACCGCCTCGTCGGCGTCGTCACCATCGACGACGTCCTCGACCACGTCCTGCCGGACGACTGGCGCAGTCAGGACCCCGACCAACCGCTGACCCCGAGCCGACCGCGTGGCCGCGCCCGTCGCCCCGCGATCGGCCAGAGCACGAGGAGCGACGATGGCCCGCGATAACCGCAACGACGTCCGCCTCGACGCCCCCAAGGGTCTGCGCCCCCGCGTGCTGCCCGGGCGCAAGCGGGTCAGCAGCGACCGCTTCGGTCGGGCGACCGAGTCCATCGCCCGGGGCATGGGCACGCCCTACTTCCTGATCGCCCTCACCCTGTTCTGCGTCGTCTGGATGATCTACAACACGGTCGCCCCGATCGACATCCGCTTCGACAGCGCCGCCATCGGCTTCACGGCCCTGACGCTGATCCTGTCGCTGCAGGCGTCGTACGCCGCTCCCCTCATCCTGCTCGCGCAGAACCGGCAGGACGACCGCGACCGCGTGCAGTTCGAACAGGACCGTCAGCGCGCCGAACGCAACCTGGCCGACACCGAGTACCTGGCCCGTGAGGTCGTCGCGCTCCGGATCGCGATCCGCGACATGGCCAGCAAGGACTTCATCCGAGCCGAGCTCCGCTCGCTGCTCGACGAGCTCGACCGGCGCGACGACGACGAGAGCCCCGCGGTCGAGCCGACCCGCACCTCCTCGTCGTCACGACGCGACGCCCGGCGCGACGGCCACCACCGTGGCTGAGCCGGTCGCCGCCACCCGCCCCGCGACGCCGGACGACGTCCGTCGCGCGCTCGCGCGGGTGCTCGACCCCGAGATCCGCAAGCCCGTCACCGAACTCGACATGATCGGTGACGTCGTCGTCGACGCAGGAGGCGCGGCGACGGTGGCCGTCAAGCTCACGATCGTGGGGTGCCCGGCAGCCGACACGATCGAACGCGACGTCCGCGAGGCCACGGCCTCGGTGACCGGCGTCACCGACGTTACCGTCGACGTGACCGTCATGACCAAGGACGAACGACACGCCCTCACCGAGAAGCTGCGGGCGGGCCGGGCGGCGCGCGGCATGCAGTTCGGCCCCGACACGCTGACGCGCGTGTACGCCGTCACGAGCGGCAAGGGCGGGGTGGGGAAGTCCACCGTGACCGCCAACCTCGCGGTCGCCCTCGCGGCCCGGGGTCTCGCCGTCGGCGTCGTCGACGCCGACGTGTACGGCTTCAGCATCCCCGGACTCCTCGGCCTCGTCGGCCCCGACGGCGCCTCGGTGAAGCCCACCCGCGTCGACGACATGATCCTGCCGCCCGTCGCCCACGGCGTGAAGGTCATCTCGATCGGCATGTTCGTCGACGACGCCTCGACCGCCGTCGCCTGGCGCGGGCCGATGCTGCACCGGACGATCCAGCAGTTCCTGACCGACGTGTACTTCGGCGACCTCGACGTGTTGTTGCTCGACCTGCCGCCCGGGACGGGCGACGTCGCCATCTCGGTGGGGCAGTTGCTGCCGCACGCCGAGGTGCTGGTCGTCACGACCCCTCAACCGGCCGCCGCCGACGTCGCCGAGCGCAGCGGGCTCGTGGCACGCCAGACGGGTCAGCGGTTGCTCGGGGTCGTCGAGAACATGGCAGGTCTGCCCCAGGCCGACGGCAGCGTCCTCGAGCTCTTCGGCTCCGGTGGTGGCGTCGAGACCGCCCGCCGACTGTCGTCCGGTCAAGAGGCCGAGGTGCCGTTGCTCGCCAGCGTGCCGCTCAGTCTGGGCCTGCGCCAGGGGGGCGACGACGGCGTACCGGTCGTGCTCGCCGCTCCCGACGATCCTGCGGCCACGGCCATCGACGAGCTGGCGGGCCGACTGGCGGTGCGGGCCCGGGGGTTGGCCGGCCGGAAGCTCGGACTCAGCGTCACCTGACCGGGGTCGAGCACCCCGCACGTGCAGAAAGGGCACCTCGCGTGGCGAGGTGCCCTTTCGTCACAGCGTCTCGCCCGAGGGGCGGCGACGTGCTCGTGCCGCACCCCAGCACGGAGGCGGCACACACGGTGACGGCACGCTCAGGAGGGAGACGCGCCGACCACCGCGAAGCGGACTAGGACCAGCGGTTGTAGGTCTTGGTCGGGATGGCGCGGAAACCGTCTCGGGCGACCGAGACGAGCGAGCCGGCGATTCCGACGACTGCGGCGATGGCGAGGACGATGATTCCGGTGAGCATGGGGGACTCTTTTCTGGCGCGGTTCGACGCGCGATTCTGCGTGGTGGGATGGATTCGCCACCGAGCCCGGGACCAGGTCGACCGGAGCTCGGGAGCGCTACGACGCGCTCCGGGGACTCTTCAATGATGCGCCCCGAGAAGCGGTAGATCAATCTCACGTTTCTACCGAAACAGCGTAGATTTGCTACATGGATGTCAAGCGTCTCGAACTGCTCCGCGAACTCGCCGAACGAGGCAGCGTGGCCGCCGTCGCCCGGGCCACCCACCGCACCCCGAGTGCCGTCTCGCAGCAGCTCAAGGTGCTCGAGCGCGAGGCGGGCGTGGCGTTGACCGAGCGGGTGGGACGCGGCATCGTGCTCACCGGCTCCGGGCGCGTGCTGGCCCAGACGGCCACCGACGTCGCCGTGGCACTGGAGCGAGCCCAGGCGGTCTGGGACGACTTCGTCGCCACCCCCCAGGGCGAGGTCACGCTGGCCACCTTCCCCACGGGCGGACAGATGCTGCTGCCGGGGCTGCTGCGCACGGTGGCCGAGACCCCCGGCCTGGTGGTCGTCGCGAGCGACCACGACCCGTCGATCCGCGAGTTCCCCGAGCTGGCCGCCGACCACGACGTCGTCGTGGCGCACTCGTCCGACGACAAGCCGTGGCCCGGACGCGGACTCGTCACCGTCCCCCTGTTGACCGAGCCCCTCGACATCGCCCTGCCCGCCGACCACCGTCTCGCCGGTCGCGCCTCGCTCGCACCCGGCGACCTCGAGGGCGAGAACTGGATCGGCGTCCCGCACGAATTCCCGTTCGAGTGGGTCTACCGCGAGATCGAGCGCGTGACCGGCAGCCCCGTCCGCGTCGCCCAGCGCTTCAGCGACACCAAGGTGACCGAGTCGCTCGTCGGGGCCGGCCTCGGCATCGCCGTGCTGCCGCGCTTCACCGCCAAGGACGCCCGGGACGACATGGTGCTCGTGCCGCTCGAGAGCATCCGGGCCGTGCGCTGGGTGTCCGCCGTGATGCGGCGCGACCGGGCCGAGCGTCCCTCGGTGCGACGGGTCGTCGACGCGCTCAGGGCCGAGGCCTCACGCGTGGCGGCACTGCACGGAGGCGTCTGACCACCACGCCGCCCGCGGGCCGCGTGGCAACCGAGTGAGGAGCTGGGGGCGAGGAGCCACGGGACGGCAGACCACGAGGCGGGCGACGAGGTCAGGAGGCGCGGTGCCGCAGGCGGGTCAGGTCGCCTCGGAGTCGTACGGCGGCACCTCGCCCGTCGCGAGCGGCACCACCTGCGCGGGGGAACGACCCCCCGGCAACCCTGCGGACACAGCCGCGGCGGCGGCACCGGCCGTCGCCATGCTCGGCGCCGAGGGCTTGGGGGCGCCATCCGTGCCGTCGAGCAAGGCGTCGCGGATGATGCGCCGCGGGTCGTACTGACGGGGGTCGAGCTTCTGCCACTCGACATCGTCGAACTCGGGGCCCATCTCGTCGCGCATGCGCGTCTTCGCGCCGTTGGCCATGTCGCGCACCGTCCGGACGAGCTGGGCGAGCTTCGCCGCGTAGCCGGGCAGTCGTTCGGGACCGAGCAGGAAGACCGCGAGCACACCGATGATGAGCAGCTTGTCGAACGTCAGACCGAACATGGACACGCAAGCAGACTAACCGGTGACGACTCGGGGAACCCCCTAGAGTTGGCCTTTCGAGGAGTGGGTGTGTCGCAGATAGAGTCAAGTTGGAAGTTCGCGGAAGAACTCGTCACCGAGAGCGACGCGATCGCCGAGGCTCGACAGCATTCGTTGGAGGTCGGGGTCGAGGCCGTCTCGCCGGCGGTCGGCGCCCAGCTCGCGGTCGTCGCCGCCGCCTCGAACGCCTCGTCGATCATCGAGGTCGGTACGGGCCTGGGCGTCAGCGGGCTCTGGTTGCTCTCGGGCGCCCCCGCGGCCGTCCTGACGACCATCGACCGCGAGATCGAGCACCAGCAGGCCGCCCGGGACGCCTACCTGCAGGCGGGCATCCCTGCCAGCCGCTTCCGCATGATCGCCGGCCGTGCCGCCGACGTGTTGCCCCGGATGAACGAGAACTCGTACGACATCGTCTTCGTCGACGCCGACCCCGGCTCGGTCATCGAGTACGTCGAGCACGGCCTGCGCCTCGCCCGCCCGGGCGGACTCGTCCTCGTCGCGCACGCACTCTGGCACGGACGGGTGGCCAATCCCGCCGTCCGCGACAGCACGACCACGGGCTTCCGCACCTTGCTGACCGAGGTGTCCACCTCACCGGCCGTGATCAGCTCGCTCTCGACGGCGGGCGACGGGCTGCTCTCGCTGATCAAGCGGTGACGCTCCCCCGCCGGGCTCCCTGCCCGTGCAGCAGGCAACCGGCGCGGTAGCCAGCGCACGGAGGCGGGCACGCGCACGGAGGCGGGCACGCGCACGGACGCCCCGCGCGCCGCAGGTGCGGCGGGCGGGGCGTCCGGGGTTATTAAGGAGGCGGCCGACTAGGCGCTGACGACGCCGGCGAGGGCGTCGTGCAACTCTTTGGCTTCGTCGTCGTTGACCGACACCACGAGGCGTCCCCCACCCTCGAGCGGAACACGCACGATGATGAGACGGCCCTCCTTAACGGCTTCCATAGGCCCGTCGCCGGTCCTCGGCTTCATGGCTGCCATCAGATAGTCCCCTTTCGCAAGTTGCTGGTCCCATTATCCGTGATTTCGGGCCCCCGACCTAAACGACGCCGTTCCCCGGCCGATCACGGCGGCGTCCAGTCGTACCCGTTCACCCACCAGCAGTAGTAGAGCCACACCCACTGTGCCGCCACGAACACGGCGACGAGCAGCGCCCGGTAGACCTTCGAGCGCGGCACCGCGAGGACGCCCAGCAGGGGGAAGAGCGGCATCAGGAGCCGGAAGGTGCTGGACTGCGGGAAGAACACCGCCAGCAGGTAGAGCCCGTAGGCGACGCCCCACAGCCTCAGGTCGGTGCTCGTCCGGCGTGCCCACGGCGACAGCAGCAGGGCTCCGAACGCCACGAGCGTGACCACGAGGAGGGCGATGCCGGAACCACCCGGAAACCACCAGTTCGCCCCGTCGACCCACGGGGTGAACGGCACGAGCGGTCCGAAGCCGATGTAGGGCGCCCGCCAGGCGAGTTCGGTCTCGGTGTACGCCCCCGGCACCCCCGTGACCGCGCCGGCGACGACGAGCCAGGCGACGCCGAACACGCCCGTGGCCGCCGTCGACACCGCCACCCGGACGCGCTCGCGCACCGGGAAGGGATCGTCGTGCCGGCGCCACCAGCGCAGCACCCCGTGGAGACCGATCGCCAGGGCGAGCGGAAGGGCTCCGGGCCGCGTGAAGGACATGATCAGCACGACCGGCAGCATCGCCAGGTACTGCCGCCGCACCAGCATGAGCAGGCTCGCGCAGAGCAGCAGCAGGAACATCGACTCGGCGTAGGCCACCTGCAGCAGCGGCGACAGGGGCGCCACGCAGAACAGGACGACCGCGAACAACGAGGTCGACTCGGGCAGCGCGTGCCGCATGAGGCGGTAGAACAACAGGGCCGTCCCCGCGGCACAGGCGACAGACACGACGACGGCCAGCGCCGCGAACGACAGGCCCGTCAGGCCCATCAGCCCACGGACGACGAACGGGTAGGCGGGCATGAACGCCCAGGCGTTCTCTCCGACGTGGCCGTCGCCGGTGATGGGGAGGTCGCGCGGGTACCCCACCACGGCGATGATGTTGTACCAGTGACCGTCCCAGATCGTGGCGAAGCTGCCGTAGTCCGGGCTCGCGAGGGTCCACGCGTTGGCCTGCTGGGCACCGGCGAAGGTGAGCAGCGCGATCGTGCTGACGGCGCGCGACAGGACGAACACCACGAGCACCCGGGCCCACCACGGCGTGAGCCGGTAGCGCAACAGGAGGCGCCGCGACGCCGAGGTCGGTCGTCGGGGATCGTGCCGCGTCGACGGGGACGAGGAGGCGCGACTCGCGTCGTCGACGGTCAGGCCGTCAGCCACGCCCGCAGTCCGCGCTCGTTGTCGAGGATCTGCTGCACGGGCACCCGCTCGTCGTCGTGGTGGGCCAGCATCGGGTCACCCGGACCGTAGTTGACCGCGGGGACGCCGAGCGCGGAGAACCGCGCGACGTCCGTCCACCCGTACTTAGGCTTGGCCTCGCCGCCCACGGCACGCAGGAACTGCTGTGCCAGCGGGGCGTCCAGACCGGGCCGGGCCCCGGGGGCGAGGTCGACGATCGTGACGTCGAAGCCCTCGAAGAGCTCGCGGACGTGGGCGACGGCCTCGTCGCCGCTGCGGCTCGGGGCGAACCGGTAGTTGACGTGCACCATGCACTCGTCGGGGATGACGTTGCCGGCCACGCCGCCCGTGATGCCCACGGCGTTGAGGCCCTCGCGGTAGACGAGCCCGTCGACCTCGACCTCTCGCGCCTCGTAGGCCGCCAGCACGTCGAGGATCGGCGCGGCCTTGTGGATGGCGTTGTCGCCGACCCACGAGCGGGCGCTGTGCGAGCGGGCGCCGAAGGTGCGGATCTCGGCGCGCAGGTTGCCGTTGCAGCCCCCTTCGACCCCGCTGTTGCTCGGTTCGCCCAGGACGGCGAAGTCGCCGGCCAACAGGTCGGGTCGGGCCCGCGCGAGGCGGCCCAGGCCGTTCAGGGCGTCGGAGACCTCTTCGTGGTCGTACCAGACCCAGGTGACGTCGACGCCGGGCTCGGTCAACTCGACCGCGAGCCTCAGGTGAACGGCACAGCCGGCCTTCATGTCGACGGTGCCGCGACCCCAGAGGTAGTCGACCCCGTCCTCGGTCTCGTAGCGCGTGGGCACGTTGTCGTTGATCGGCACCGTGTCGATGTGACCGGCGATGACGACCCGCGAGGCCCGGCCGAGCCGGGTCCGGGCGACGATCGCGTCGCCGTCACGGAACAACTCGAGGTGGTCGCAACCGTCGAGCGTGGACCAGATCTCGTCGGCGACGAGGCGTTCGTCGCCCGACTCCGATCGGATGTCGCAGAGCTGCCTGGTGACGTCCACGGGCGAGACGGAGAGGTCGATCGGTGCCATGCGGGCGAGTTTACGGGGCCAGGGCACGGGTCACCTCCGAAGCGGTCCGTCGGCGGCTGCCGATACGCTCGGGTCCATGACTTCCGACGCCACCGCCACCGCCCCGACCCACGCCTACGGGTACGGCCTCGCGACCGTCTCGCACGACGGCACCACGCTCGACACCTGGTTCCCCTCCCCCCGGCTCGGCACCCTCCCGGCCGACCGTGACCCCGAGATCGTCCCGGCCGAGCTGGCCGACGCGGCCGGACCCGACGAGCGCCGCGCGGTCGACCTCGTCCCGGTGACCGTCGAGATCGACCTGAGCGCGCCTCCTGCGTCCACGCCCGACGCGTACCTGCGACTGCACCTGCTGAGCCACCTCCTCGTCGAGCCCAACACGGTCAACCTCGACGGCGTGTTCGCGCACCTGCCCATCGTCACCTGGACGAACGCGGGGCCGGTCCACCCCGACGACTTCGCACGGCTCCGTCCGAGGCTGCAGCGTGCCGGCATCGTCGCGACCGGCATCGACAAGTTCCCCCGCATGCTCGACTACGTCTCGCCCGACCGCGTCCGCATCGCCGACGCGTCGCGGGTGAGGCTCGGTGCCCACCTGGCCCCCGGCACCACGGTCATGCACGAGGGGTTCGTGAACTTCAACGCGGGCACGCTCGGGTCGTCGATGGTCGAGGGCCGCATCTCCCAGGGCGTCGTCGTGGGTGACGGGTCCGACATCGGCGGCGGAGCCTCGATCATGGGCACGCTGTCGGGCGGCGGCACCCAGCGGGTGACGATCGGCGCCCGCGCCCTGCTCGGCGCCAACGCCGGCATCGGCATCGCGATCGGCGACGACACCGTCGTCGAGGCCGGGCTCTACGTGACGGCGGGCACCAAGGTCGTCGTCGTGGGCGGCACCCCGACCAACGACGGTTCGCCGCAGACGGTCAAGGCCGTCGAGCTCTCGGGCCAGCCCGGACTGCTCTTCCGCCGCAACTCGCTGACCGGCGCCGTCGAGGTGCTGCCCCGCAAGGGCCACGGCATCACGCTCAACTCGCAGTTGCACGCATAGGTCTTCGACGAGCACCACGACGAAAGGGGTGGGCACGACCCCAGGTCTGAACCCGGCGTCGTGCCCACCCCCTCGCGTCGTGCCGATCGATCCGGCGGACTAGCGCTGCGGCCAATCGCGTTCGGTCGCGCCCAGGTACAACTGCTGGGGGCGGCCGATCTTGGTCGTCGGGTCGGTGTTCATCTCGCGCCAGTGGGCGATCCAGCCGGGGAGGCGACCGATGGCGAAGAGCACCGTGAACATGCGGGGCGGGAACCCCATCGCCTTGTAGATGACGCCCGTGTAGAAGTCGACGTTCGGGTAGAGCTTGCGCTCGACGAAGTAGTCGTCGGCCAGGGCGATGCCCTCGAGCTCCATCGCGATGTCGAGCAGGTCGTCCTTCACGCCGAGCGATTCGAGCACCTCGGTGGCGCTCTCCTTGACGAGCTTGGCGCGCGGGTCGTAGTTCTTGTAGACCCGGTGGCCGAAGCCCATCAGCTTGACGCCGGCCTCTTTGTTCTTGACCCGCTCGACGAATCGCTCGACACCCTGGCCGCTGTCGCGGATCTCGGCGAGCATCTTGAGGACGGCCTCGTTGGCCCCGCCGTGCAGCGGCCCGTAGAGGGCGCTGATGCCCGCCGAGATCGACGAGAACATGTTGGCCTGCGTCGAGCCGACGAGACGCACGGTCGAGGTCGACGCGTTCTGTTCGTGGTCCTCGTGCAGGATGAGCAGGCGTTCGAGCGCCTTCGACAGGACGGGGTTCACCTCGTACGGCTCGGCCATCGTGCCGAAGTTCAGCTTGAGGAAGTTGTCGACGAAGCTGAGCGAGTTGTCGGGGTAGAGGAACGCCTGGCCGAGGCTCTTCTTGTGTGCGTACGCCGCGATGACCGGCAGCTTCGCCAGCAGTCGGACGGTCTGGAGCTCGACCTGCTCGGGATCGTGCACGCTCATGCTGTCTTCGTAGAACGTCGACAGTGCGCCGACCGCGCTCGACAGCACCGACATCGGGTGGGCGTTGTGCGGCAGGGCGTCGAAGAAGCGGCGCAGGTCTTCGTGCAGCAGCGTGTGCCGCCGGATGCGCGCGTCGAAGTCGGCGAGCTGGTCGGGGGTGGGCAGTTCGCCGTAGATCAACAGCCAGGCCGTCTCGAGGTAGGTCGAGTTCTCGGCGACTTGTTCGATCGGATAGCCCCGGTAGCGCAGGATGCCCTGATCACCGTCGATGTAGGTGATCGTGCTTCGGGCGTTGGAGGTGTTCACGAAGCCCGTGTCGAGGGTCGTGTAACCGGTCTGCTTGGTGAACGTCGAGATGTCGATCGCCGAGGCACCCTCGGTGCTCGCGACGATCGGGAACTCGGCTGTTCCCCCCGGGAACTGCAGCGTGGCCTTCTGGGCGTCGTTGGCAGTGTCAGTCACCCGGTCAGCCTAGCGGTCAGCCGCCGAGTCGCCCCACGGCGGCGTCGATGCGCTCGTCGGTCGTCGTGAGTGCCACGCGGACGTGGCGATCACCGGCGGGCCCGTAGAACGACCCCGGGGCGACGAGCACGCCACGCTCGGCGAGCCAGGACACCGAGGCCCAGGCGTCCTCGTCCCGCGTGGCCCAGAGGTACAGGCCGGCCTCGCTGCGGTCGATGCGGAACCCCGCTGCCTCGAGAGCGGGCAGGAGGCGCGCTCGGCGGGCCGCGTACCGCGCCTTCTGCTCGACCACGTGGGCCTCGTCGGCCAAGGCGACGACCATGGCCTGCTGCACCGGGGCCGGCGGCATGAGGCCCGCGTGCTTGCGCACGGCGAGGAGCTGCCCGAGCACGTGGTCGCAGCCCGCGACGAAGCCCGCGCGGTACCCGGCGAGGTTCGACTGCTTGCTGAGCGAGTAGACCGAGACGACGCCGCGGAGGTCGTCGCCGACCACGCGTGGGTCGAGGATGCAGGGCGTGGGGCGGTCGGCCCACTCGCCCGTCCACCCGAGTTCGGCATAGCACTCGTCGCCGGCGATCACGGCACCGAGTTCACGCGCACGGGCAACGGCGGCGCGGAGAGCCTCGAAGCCCAGCACGGCCCCGTCGGGGTTGCCCGGGCTGTTCAACCAGACCAGCTTCGTCGAGACGGGCCACTCGGCCGGGTCGTCGGAGGCGAGGGCCGTCGCTCCGACGAGGGCGGCGCCGAGCGCGTAGGTCGGGTAGGCGTTCGTCGGGTAGACCACCGTGTCGCCCGGACCGATGCCCAGCCAGAGAGCCATGCCAGCGATGAGTTCTTTCGAGCCGATGGTCGGCAGGACGTTCGCGTCGCCGAGTCCGGTCACCCCTCGGCGGCGCGCGTACCACTCCGAGATGGCCGACCGCAGGGCCGGGGTGCCGGCGACCTGCGGGTACGAGTGGGCGTCGGTCGCGACCGCGAGGGCCTCACGGACGACCTCGGGCGTCGGATCGACGGGCGAACCGACGCTGAGGTCGACGATGCCTCCGGGGTGGCGCCGGGCGGTGGCCGCGTACGGCACCAGGGCGTCCCAGGGGAACTCGGGCAGGTCGAGCGCCACGGGGGCCGTCCTAGGCGCCGGCGCCCTGAGGGGGCAGCGCCGAGATCACGGGGTGGTCCTTGGCGATGACGCCGACCTTGGCCGCGCCACCGGGCGAGCCGATCTCGTCGAAGAACTCGACGTTGGCCTTGTAGTACTCGGCCCACTTGTCGGGCAGGTCGTCTTCGTAGTAGATGGCCTCGACCGGGCAGACGGGCTCGCACGCACCGCAGTCGACGCATTCGTCGGGGTGGATGTAGAGCGAGCGTTCGCCCTCGTAGATGCAGTCGACGGGGCACTCGTCGATGCAGGCACGGTCTTTGACATCGACACAGGGAAGTGCGATCACGTACGTCACGTCTGGGGGGTTCCCTTCGCGTCGGGCAGGGCGTCCAGCTTATCGTCTGCCGGCTGTGCCTCGACCGAGGAGGCGCGGGCCGCGTCGCGGGGCGGCGTCGCTCCCCCGGCGGCCGGGCCCCGCAATCGCGGCCACCCGAGCACCACGAGGCAGATCAGGAACACTCCGCCGAGCCAGACCAGGGCGGGCGTGTTGTCGGGCACGAGGATCGACCCCCCGGGACTCGCCTGCCACAGGACGACGAGCGCCCCGATGAGACCGACGGCGGCGGCCCCGGCCACCGCCCGCGAGCCGAAGACCGAGCGGAGACCGGCGAGGAGCGTGAGGCTCATGAGCAACGCGAGCACGAGCCCGGACCAGAACGGCGAGCCGGCGACGGTGATCGTCGACTGATGCATGACGGTGCCGATGGTGCCGAACACGGCCCCGGCGGCGAGCGCCAGGACGAGCGCGACGACGCGTCCGCCCGTCGTCATCCGGGCCATCTCGGAATCGCCCTCGTCCACCGTCGGCTCGGGCACGAAGCGGAACGACTCGCGGACGGTCACGGGCTCGACGGCACCGTGGGGGAACCGGATGCCGGCCCGGCCACCCGGGAGGTCGACGACCTCGACCTGACTGCGGTGGTCGCGGAGTGCGGCGAGCTTGCGAGGAGCCACGTGACGCGTGTCGGTCGTCAGCACGGTGTCGTCGGTGGCGAGGGCCTCGGCCTCCGCCCCCACGGCCGACTCGGCACCGGCCACGATCGCGAAGAACGGCACGCCGACGAGGCGGGCGGCACGTACGGCGACCCGGTTGGCCCGGACGTGGTCGGGGTGGTGGTACCCGCCGTCCTCGTCGTAGCTGATGATCGCGGTCGGGCGCACGGACTGGACGACGGCCGACAGGTCGCTCACGACCTCGCCGAACTCGGCGGCGCAGAATGCGGCGGGGTGCAGGTCGGGCGTCGGCCCGGCCACGCCGTCCGACCGCCAGACCATGCCGCTGTCGCGATAGACCCGTTCGGGGAGCCCCGGCGTGCGGGCACCGGCCGAACCGAGGAACCGGTGGTCGTCGACGCCGAGGTCTCGCATGGCGGCGGCGATCTCGCCCTCTCGGTGGACGGCGAGGGCGGCCTGGTCGACCCGGAGGGCGGCGAGGTCGTCGGGGATCACCTCGCCCAGTTCGCCCCGGGTGCAGGTCACGACGGTGACCGCGGCACCGGCCTCGACCATCGCGGCGATGGTGCCACCCGTGGTGATGGTCTCGTCGTCGGGGTGGGCGTGGACGAAGAGCACGCGCTCGAGCCGAGGGTCGCCGGCGGTCGAGGGCGACGCGGGCGTCGGCGAGGCGGAGGAGTTCATCACTGGACAGGATATGCCGCGCCGCACTACTGTCGGTCTGGCTCAGGGTGCCCTTAGTGAGGTTAGCCTAACCATACCAGTCCGTTCGGTCCCTCTGCGGTCCGACCGGTCGACCGCGTCCCTGATCCTCATCCTGCTCGACGACGAGCTCCACTCCCCCGAGAAAGCCGTCCCCGTGCTCGCCAACTACCTCATCGGACTCCGAGAGGGCCTCGAGGCCGCTCTCGTGGTCGGCATCCTCATCGCCTACGTGGTCAAGGTCGGCCGACGCGACGTCCTCCCCCGCCTCTGGCTGGGCGTGGGCGCCGCGGTCGTCCTCTCGCTCGGCCTCGGCGCCGTGCTCACCTTCGGCACCTACGGGCTGACCTTCCAAGCCCAGGAGATCATCGGCGGCGGTCTCTCGATCGTGGCCGTGGGCTTCGTGACCTGGATGGTCTTCTGGATGGCCCGCACCGCGCGCGGCCTGCGCGGCGAACTCGAGTCGGGCCTCGAGCGAGCCCTCGGGGGCGGCGCCTGGGCGGTCGTCGCGCTGGCCTTCCTCTCGGTCGGTCGCGAGGGCATCGAGACCGCTCTCTTCGTCTGGGCCACCGTGCAGTCGACCGGCGGCGGCGCGACGCCGCTGGTGGGTGCGCTCCTCGGCATCGTCACGGCGGTCGCCGTCCAGGTGGCGATCTACCGTGGCGTGGTCCGCCTCGACGTCGCCCGGTTCTTCCGGGTGACCGGCTACTTCCTCGTCGTCGTCGCGGCGGGCGTCCTCGCCTACGGGGTGGGCGACCTGCAGGAGGCGTCCGTGCTGCCGGGCCGTGCCTCCCTGGCCTTCGACGTGAGCGCTGCCGTTCCGCCGACCAGCTGGTACGGCACCCTGCTCCAGGGGCTCGTCAACTTCACCCCGACGCCGAGCTGGCTGCAGGTCGTCGTCTGGCTCGCCTACCTCGCCGTCGTCGTCCCCCTCTTCGTGCGGGCGACCCGCCGACGTCGACCCGGCACCACGACCCCGTCCGGCTCGTCCGCGACCCTCGGCACGTCCGTCCCCTCGACCACCCCGTCACCCCGCACCGCAGGAGCATCACGATGATCGCCAGCCCCCTCCGCCCCCTCGCCGTCGCCTCGGGCGTCGCCGCCCTCGCGCTGGCCCTGACCGGCTGCGTCGCGAACGCTCCCGCCGGCTCCTCCGCGGCCACCGCCGTGACCGTCGACGGCTCCGACGACACGTGTTCGCTCTCGACCACCTCGGTCCCGAGCGGCCCCGTCACGTTCACCATGACGAACACCGGCAGCGACAACAGCGAGTTCGAACTGCTCGCCGACGACGGTCTCCGCATCATCAGCGAGAAGGAGAACATCGGCCCCGGCACGACGGGCTCGATGACGGTCTCGGTGCCGGCCGGCGACTACTACACCGCCTGCGTCCCGGGACTCGTCGGAGAAGGCGTCCGCGCCTCCTTCACGGTGACCGACTCGGGCGCGGCCGTCGAGGCGACGGGCAGCGAGAAGCAGCAGATCGACGCCGCGGCGACGGCCTACGTGGGCTACGTGAAGGACCAGACCGGGCAGCTCGTCACGGCGACCGACGAGTTCCTCGCCGCGTACACCGCCGGCGACGACGAGAAGGCCCGGTCGCTCTACCCGTCGGCGCGGGCGCACTACGAGCGCATCGAGCCGGTGGCCGAGTCGTTCGGCGACCTCGACCCGAAGATCGACTTCCGCGAGGCCGACGTCGAAGCCGGCACCGAGTGGACCGGATGGCACCGCATCGAGAAGGACCTCTGGCAGCCCGCGGCGTCCGAGAACGGAGGCGCGGCGTACGTCCCCCTGACGGCCGACGAACGTGCCCACTACGCCGGCCTGCTGACGAGCGACACGAAGGACCTCTACGACGAGGTCACCGCGGACGACTTCACGGTCGGGATCGACGCGATCGCCAACGGCGCGGTCGGCCTGATGGACGAGGTGGCCACCGGCAAGATCACCGGCGAGGAAGAGATCTGGTCGCACACCGACCTCTACGACTTCCAGGGCAACCTCGAGGGCGCCCGGGTGGCGTTCGACGGCGTGCGCGACATCGTCGACCAGAAGGACCCCGAGCTGGCGACCTCCATCGACGACCGGCTGACGAAGGTCGAGACGCTGCTCGCGGGATACGGCAGCCTCGACACGGGGTACCCGTCGTACACCGACCTGACCGACGCCGACAAGAAGAAGCTGTCGGATGCCGTCAACGCCCTCAGCGAGCCGCTCAGCGAGCTGACCTCCGCGCTGGTCGCCTGACGGTGACGGAGGGAGGCGGCCTCTCGCGCCGCGGTCTGCTGGGGCTCGTCGGGACGGGCGTCGGAGCCGGCGTCCTCGGCCTCGGGGTCGGGATCGGCACGGACCGAGCCGTGCAGGCCCACGCCGACGGGTCCTCCGGGGCCTCGGCGTCGTACCCGTTCTTCGGTCGGCACCAGTCGGGCATCGTCACCGCCGCGCAGGACCGCCTGCACTTCGCCTCGTTCGACGTGGCGGACGGGGTCTCCCGCGCCGAACTCGTCGAGCTGCTGAAGGACTGGAGCTACGCCGCGTCGAG
Source organism: Frigoribacterium sp. CFBP 13605 (assembly GCF_014839405.1). Lineage (NCBI taxonomy): Bacteria > Bacillati > Actinomycetota > Actinomycetes > Micrococcales > Microbacteriaceae > Frigoribacterium > Frigoribacterium sp. CFBP 13605. The sequence goes on from NZ_JACYNS010000003.1 coordinate 102,725, forward strand.
GCTGACGGCCGGCCTCGACGTCAGCCCGACGGGCGCCACGGGCGGCAGCCCCCTGGCGCCGCCGGACGACACGGGCGAGGCCACGGGTCTGCCCGCGGCCGGGCTGACCGTGACGATCGGCTTCGGTCCGTCGCTGTTCACCACGAGCGACGGCACCGACCGTTTCGGGCTCGCCTCGAAGCGGCCTCCGGCCCTCGTCGACCTGCCCCACTTCTCGGGCGACCAGCTCGTGGCGGCCGCGAGCGGCGGCGACCTGTGCGTACAGGCCTGCAGCGACGACCCGCAGGTCGCGGTGCACGCGATCCGCAACCTCTCGCGGATCGCCTTCGGCCGCGCCTCCCTGCGGTGGTCGCAGCTGGGATTCGGTCGGACCTCGTCGACGACCCGTGGCCAGACGACGCCCCGCAACCTCTTCGGCTTCAAGGACGGCACGGCCAACGTCAAGGCCGAGGACGTCACCGCGGTGGAGGACGGCGTCTGGGCGACCGCGTCCGACGGCGCCGGGTGGATGAGCGGCGGCTCGTACCTCGTCGCGCGCAAGATCCGCATGACGATCGAGACGTGGGACCACGCCTCGCTGGCCGAGCAGCAAACGGTCGTGGGTCGGGACAAGGGCGAGGGGGCTCCGCTCTCGGGCGGCACCGAGTTCACGGTCCCCGACTTCGCCGCGTCCGCCCCGACCGGTGGCGGGCCGGCCATCGCACCCGACTCGCACGTCGCCCTGGCGCACCCCCAGAACAACGACGGGGCCACGCTGCTGCGCCGCGGCTACAACTTCGTCGACGGCAACGACGAACTCGGCCGCCTCAACGCCGGGCTGTTCTTCATCGCCTTCAACCGGGACCCGCGGCGACAGTACGTGCCCATCCAGCAGGCGCTGTCGCGGAACGACCGGATGAACGAGTACGTGAAGCACGTCGGATCGGGCATCTTCGCCGTTCCGCCGGGGGCGTCGCAGGACGGCTGGGTGGGCGAGACCCTCTTCGCCTGACGCGACCGTCGGGCCCCGGGACTCGCCGAGACCCGCGGGACTCGCACAGTCCGTCGGGATGCGCCGCGGTCGCTCAGACGGACGTGACGACGTAGGTGGCGTTCGCCTGGCCCTCGCTGTCGGTCGAGACGGTGAGCACGACGCGGTAAGCGGAACCCGTGAACGTGCCGAAGCCGCTCTCGGCGTCGGTGTCGACCCCGGAGGCCGTGAACCCGGCGGCCTCGAGCTGCTGTTGGGCGACGGTGAACTGGTCGGCACCCGAGACCGCGATCTGGGCCACCCAGCCGGTGCCGTCGGGACCGGCTCCCCCACCGCGGGTCGTCCCGGGGACGAGCGGGACCTCGGTCGGGAAACTCGCGGGCAGGGTGCCGTCGGTCGTGATGCCGGCACCGTTCAGCGCCTCCCCGGCGGCGTCCTCGACGGCCTTCTGCGCCGTGCCCTTGAGGCTCTCGATGCCGCTGTCGACCGCGCCACCCACGATGTTGTCGACGGGCGAGCCCGCGCCGCAGGCGGTGAGGCCGGTCACGAGGCCGGCCGCCAGCGCGAGCGTGGCGGCGGAGCGGGCGAGGGTCGTCTTCTGCATCAGCACCCCGCGAGGCTAACCGCGGTCGCTGAGGGCGGGCGTGGAACGTGCCGACGATGCACGAAGGAGGCGGCCCGCAGTGGTGCGGACCGCCTCCTCGATGGGTGGTGCGGTGGAGCGGTGCTGCTTAGGCGTTCTGCTTCTTCAGGCGAGCGGTGCTGCGCTGGCGGGCGCTGGCGTCGAGCTCGACCTTGCGGATGCGGATCGCGTCGGGGGTGACCTCGACGCACTCGTCGTCACCGGCGAACTCGAGGGCCTCTTCGAGAGAGAGCACCTTGGAGGGCGTCATCGACTCGAAGTTGTCGGCCGTCGACTGACGCATGTTGGTCAGCTTCTTCTCTTTGGTGATGTTGACGTCCATGTCGTCGGCGCGCGAGTTCTCGCCCACGACCATGCCCTCGTAGACCTCTTCGGTCGGCTGCACGAAGAACGACATGCGCTCTTGCAGGTTGATGATCGCGAAGGGGGTGACCACGCCGGAGCGGTCGGCGATGATCGAGCCGTTGGTGCGGGTCGAGATCTCGCCGGCCCAGGGGCCGTAGCCGTGGCTGATGCCGTTGGCGATGCCGGTGCCGCGCGTGTCGGTGAGGAACTGCGTGCGGAAGCCGATCAGGCCGCGCGAGGGGACGATGAACTCCATGCGGACCCAGCCCGAGCCGTGGTTCGCCATGTTCTCCATGCGGCCCTTGCGGGCGGCCATGAGCTGCGTGACGGCGCCGAGGTACTCGTCGGGCACGTCGATGGTCATGTGCTCGAACGGCTCCTGGAGCTTGCCGTTCTCGTCACGACGCGTGACGACCTGCGGCTTGCCGACGGTGAGCTCGAAGCCCTCACGGCGCATCTGCTCGACGAGGATGGCCAGCGCGAGCTCGCCGCGACCTTGGACCTCCCACGCGTCGGGACGTCCGACGTCGAGGACCTTGAGCGAGACGTTGCCGACCAGTTCGCGGTCGAGGCGGTCCTTGACCATGCGGGCGGTCAGCTTGTGGCCCTTGACCTTGCCGATGATCGGCGAGGTGTTCGTGCCGATGGTCATCGAGATGGCCGGGTCGTCGACCGTGATGGTCGGCAGCGGGCGCACGTCGTCCGGGTCGGACAGCGTCTCGCCGATGGTGATGGTGTCGAAGCCGGCGACGGCGACGATGTCGCCGGGGCCCGCGCTCTCGGCGGGGTAGCGGCTGAGGGCCTTCGTGATCAGCAGCTCGGTGATCCGTGCGTTCTGGACGGAGCCGTCGGACTTGACCCAGGCGACCGTCTGGCCCTTCTGCAGGGTGCCGTGGAAGACGCGGAGGAGCGCGAGACGACCGAGGAACGGCGAGGCGTCGAGGTTGGTGACGTGCGCCTGCAGGGGGTGCTCGTCGTCGTAGCGCGGTGCCGGCACGTGCGTGAGGATCGCCTCGAAGAGGGGCTCGAGGTCGGGGTTGTCGGGCAGCGAGCCGTCGTCGGGCTTGTTCGTCGACGCGGCGCCGTTGCGACCCGAGGCGTAGACCACGGGGACGTTGAGGATGGCGTCGAGGTCGAGGTCGTCGACCTCTTCGCTCAGGTCGCTGGCGAGACCGAGGAGGAGGTCCTGGCTCTCGGCGACGACCTCGTCGATGCGCGCGTCGGGGCGGTCGGTCTTGTTGACCAGCAGGATGACGGGCAGCTTGGCCGCGAGGGCCTTGCGCAGCACGAAGCGCGTCTGGGGCAGAGGGCCCTCGGACGCGTCGACGAGCAGCACGACGCCGTCGACCATCGACAGGCCGCGCTCGACCTCGCCGCCGAAGTCGGCGTGGCCGGGGGTGTCGATGACGTTGATGGTGATGGGGCCGTCGGTCGCGTGGGCACCGTTGTAGAGCACCGAGGTGTTCTTCGCGAGGATCGTGATGCCCTTCTCGCGCTCGAGCTCGTTGCCGTCCATCATGCGGTCTTCGGTGTCGAAGTGCGCGTCGAACGAGTTGGTCTGCTTGAGCATGGCGTCGACGAGGGTCGTCTTGCCGTGGTCGACGTGGGCCACGATCGCCACGTTGCGCAGGTCGCTGCGGATGGCAGTCGCCATGGATGTATTCCTTACGAGAAGAGAGAGGGGGAAGTGGTCGGGTCGGAGCCCGGCGGGAATAGTCTACGGCACGTGGTAAAGGGGCCCCTCCGCCGTGCTCTCGGCACGGCGGAGGGGCCCCTTCGACACCAGGAGGCGCGGGTCGACTACCGGCCGAACTCGAAGTTCGCGCCGGGGATCGCCTCGAGCAGTTCGCGGGTGTACTGCTGCGCCGGGTTCGCGAAGATGTCGTCCGTGGTGCCGGCCTCGACGACGCGACCCTTCTGCATGACGCTGACGTTGTCCGCGATGAGGCGGACGACGGCGAGGTCGTGCGTGATGAAGAGGTAGGTCAGCCCGAGTTCGGTCTGCAGGTCGGTGAGCAGGTCGAGGATCTGCCCCTGGACGAGGACGTCCAGTGCCGAGACCGCCTCGTCGAGGACGATGACGTCGGGCTTGAGGGCGAGCGCCCGAGCGACGGCGATGCGCTGGCGCTGACCACCGGAGAGCTCGTTCGGGTACCGGTTGACCGTCGACGCGGGTAGGGACACCTGGTCGAGCAACTCGCGGACGCGGGCTTGACGGCTGGCCCGGTCGCCGATGCCGTGCGTGACGAGCGGTTCGGCGATGGTGTTGCCCACGCTGTACATCGGGTCGAGCGAACCGTAGGGGTCCTGGAAGACCGGCTGGACGCGACGACGGAAGTCGAAGAGCTCGCGGCCCTTCAGCGCCCCGACGCTCTGGCCGCCGACCGCGACGGTGCCCGAGGTGATCGACTCGAGCTGGAGCACGAGCTTGGCCACGGTCGACTTGCCCGAACCGGACTCGCCCACGAGTGCCATCGTCGTGCCCCGCGGGATCGAGAAGGACACGTCGTCGACGGCCCGGAGTTCGGTCGTCTTGAAGCCGCCCTGGCGGATCTTGTAGACCTTGGACAGGTTCGTCACCGAGATGTACTCGGAGTCCTTCTTGCCGGCCTCCTCGCGCTGACGGGCGCGAGCGATGAGCTCGGCGTCGTCGGCGCCTTCGTCGGAGATCGCGAGCCCGTGGGAGTGCGTGGGTGCGATGCTCGACTGGATGCGCTGGCTGGCCAGCGAAGGAGCGGCGGCGACGAGTCGCTGCGTGTAGGGGTGCTGAGGATTGGCGAGGATCTCTTTGGACGGCCCCGACTCGACGACGCGACCCTTGTACATGACGACGAGCTTCTCGGCCCGTTCGGCGGCGAGGCCGAGGTCGTGCGTGATGAAGAGCACCGAGGTGCCGTAGTCGCGGGTCAGGGTCTCGAGGTGGTCGAGGATGCGGCGCTGGACGGTCACGTCGAGGGCCGAGGTGGGCTCGTCGGCGATCAGGAGCTTGGGCCGCGACGACAGGCCGATGCCGATCAGCACACGCTGGCGCATGCCGCCCGAGAACTGGTGGGGGAACTGCTTGAGGCGGTCGCCCGCGTCGTTGAGCCCGGCCTCCTTCAGGACGTCGATGGCTCGCTGGCGCACGGCCTGCTTGCCGGTCGCGACGCCGTTCGCCCGGATGGCCTCCTCGACCTGGAAGCCGATGCTCCAGACGGGGTTGAGGTTCGACATGGGGTCCTGCGGCACGTAGCCGATGTCGCGACCACGGATGGCCTGCATCTCGGACGCGCTGACCTTCGTGAGGTCCTTGCCCTCGAAGAGGATCTGGCCGCCGGTGACCTCTCCCGTGCCGGGCAGCAGGTCGATGATCGACGTGGCGGTCGTCGACTTGCCCGAGCCGGACTCGCCCACGATCGCGAGGCTCTCGCCCTGGCGGATCGTCAGGTCGACCCCGCGCACGGCGTCGACGTACCCGGCCTGCGTCTTGAAGCCGATCTTCAGGCCCTTGATCTCGAGCAGGGGCGTCGAGGACGACGCGGTGCCCGCCGTCTCGGGTCGGGTTGAGGTGTCGGTCATCGACGTGCCCTCGCCTTCGGGTCGAGGGCGTCGCGCACGACGTCGCCCATGAGGAGGAACGACAGCACCGTCACGGACAACGCCGCTGCGGGCCAGAAGAGGGGCATCGGCGCGACGCGGAGCGAGTTGCGTGCGGCGTTGATGTCGTTGCCCCAGGACATGGTGCTCGGCGGCAGCCCGATGCCGAGGAACGACAGCGTCGCCTCGGCCACGATGAACGTGCCGAGTGAGACGGTCGCCACGACGATGACCGGGGTGATGGCGTTCGGCACGACGTGTCGGACCAGGATGCGGAAGCGGGACACGCCGAGCGCCGCGGAGGCCGTGACGTAGTCGGCGGCCCGGGCGCTGAGGACCGAACCACGCATGACGCGCGCGATCTGGGGCCAGGCGAACACCGACAGCACGAGGGCCACGGTGAGGGGCGTCCTGGTCGGCAGGATGGACATCAACACGATGGCACCGAGGACGGTGGGGATCGCGAAGAAGATGTCGCCCAGGCGCGAGACGATCGCGTCGAGCCATCCGCCGTAGAACCCGGCGAGCGACCCGATGACGATGCCGACGATCGTGACGATGATCGTCGCCAGCAGTCCGACGGTCAACGAGGCACGGGTGCCCCAGACGATGCGGGCGAACACGTCGGTTCCCTGGAAGGTGAAACCGAGCAGGTGCCCGGCCGACGGGCCCTCGTTGCTGCGGGGCAGGTCGGCTGCCGTCGGCGAGACGCTGGTGAACAGCCCCGGGAAGAGCGCCACCATGATGACGACGACGATGAGGAACGCCGCGATCCAGAACGTCGGGCGACGCTTCATGGCGTCCCACGCGTCGTTCCAGCTGCTGCGGGGCTTCTCGGACTCGTCGATCGCGTCGACGGCCTTGACGGGCGTCTCGTCGAGATCGGCGACGAAGTGGTCGGCGGACAACGCCGACGAGTCGTTACTTGGCATAGCGGATCCTCGGGTCGAGAAGGGCGTACAGCAGGTCGACGAGGAGGTTGGCGATCATGAAGATGATCACCATCACGGCGACGAACGAGACGACGGTGGGGCCCTCGCCGAGCGTGATCGCCCGGTAGACGGTTCCGCCGACGCCCTGGATGTTGAAGATTCCCTCGGTGACGATGGCACCGACCATCAGCGAACCGATGTCGACGCCGAGGTAGGTGACCACGGGGACGAGCGAGTTGCGCAGGATGTGCACCGTGACGACGCGGCCACGGGTGAGGCCCTTCGCCGACGCGGTGCGCACGAAGTCCGCGCTCGAGTTCTCGGACACGGAGGCGCGGGTCAGGCGGACGATGTACGCGAACGACACCGAGGCGAGCACGATGGCCGGCAGGACGAGTTCGTCCCAGGGCGCCTGCGAGCTGACCGTCGTGCGGAACAGGCCGAGCTGGATGCCGAAGACGTACTGCAGCAGGAAGCCGATGACGAACGTCGGCACCGAGATGAGCAGCAGGCTGACGACGAGGGCGCTCGTGTCGAAGAGCTTGCCCTTGCGGAGCCCGGCGATCAGGCCCACGACGATGCCGGCGACGGCCTCGAAGAGCAGGGCGAGCATCGCGAGCCGGAACGTGATCGGGAACGCGCGGATCAGCTCGTCGACCACGGGGCGCCCGGAGAAGGTCGTGCCGAGGTCGCCGGTGAACAGGCCGCCGATGTACAGCAGGTACTGCACGATGAACGGTTGGTCGAGGTTGTACTCGGCGCGGATGGCCTCGATGACGGCCGGCGACGGGGTCTTGTCGCCGAACAGCGCCGCCACGGGGTCACCGGGCAGCGCGAAGACCATGAAGTAGATGAGGAACGTCGCCCCGAAGAAGACGGGGATCAGTTGGAGGAGCCGGCGTCCGGTGTACCAGAGCATCAGGCTTCCTCGGACGTCTGCGCGTGCATCGTTATCGCAATCGTGTGGAGGGAGAGGTGGGTGGGCCCGCCGAAGGGGTCCGGACAGTGCGAACACTGCCCGGACCCCGTCGAGCGTCGGTCGAGCGCGTGAGCGACGACCTTACTTGGTTACTTGGTGATGTTCTCGTAGATCGGCACGGAGTCCCAGCCGTACTCGACGTTGCTCACCGTGTCGGCCCAGACGCCGTTGACGTTCGCGTACCACAGCGGGATGATCGGCAGGTCCTTGAGCAGGACCTCCTGGGCCTTCTGGTACGAGGCGTTCGCGTCGTCCACGTCGCTCGCGGCGCTGCCCTCGGCGAGCAGGTCGTCGAACTCGGGGTTCGAGTACTTGCCGTCGTTCGAGCTGCCGTCGGTGGCCATCGTCGGGTACAGGAAGTTGTACAGCGACGGGTAGTCGGCCTGCCAACCCGAACGGAAGGCGCCGGTCATGGCACCACCCGAGGCGTCGGTGCGGAACTCGGCGAAGGTCGGGTAGGGCTTGCCCTCGGCCTTGATGCCCAGCGTCTTCGAGATGTTCGCGGTGACCGCGTCCACCCACTCCTGGTGTCCACCGTCGGAGTTGTAGCCGATGGTGAACGTGGTGTCGCCGTAGGGCGAGATCGCGTCGGCCTGGTCCCAGAGGTCCTTGGCCTTGTCGGCGTCGAACGAGAGGACGCTCTCACCCTCGAGCTCGTCGGTGTAACCGGGGATGACGGGCGAGGTGAAGTCCTTGGCCGGCGTCCGCGTGCCCTGGAAGATGACCTTCGTGACGTCGTCGCGGTTGATGGACATCGAGATGGCCTGACGACGCAGGTCGCCCTCTTCGTCGTCACCGAAGTGAGCGAGGTACTGCGGGATCGTCATGCCCTGGAAGACCGCGGCGGGCTGGTTGACGTTCGTGTCGGGGAAGTCGCTCTGGTACGTCTGGAACGCCGCCGGGCCGATCTGGTCGAGCACGTCGAGGTTGCCACCCTGCACGTCGGCGTAGGCCGAGTCGAGCGAGGTGTAGAAGTTGATGTCGAGCCCGCCGTTCTTCGGCTTGCGGTTGCCGTCGTAGTCGGGGTTCGTCTTGAGCTTGATGCCCTGGTTGTGCGTCCAGGCGCCTTCACCGTCGAGCATGTACGGGCCGTTGCCGACCGGGTTCTCGCCGAACGCGGCGGGGTCGGCGTAGAACGACTCGGGCAGCGGCGAGTAGGCCGAGTAGCCGAGGCGCAGCGGGAAGTCGGCCTCGGGGGTGTTGAGCGTCACCGTGAACTCGGTCGGGCTCTCGACGGTGAGGTCGAGGTCGCTCTGCTCGGTGTCGCTGTAGCCCTTGAAGTTCTCGAAGAACGAGCTGCCGGACGAGTTCGCGACGTTGTCGAAGCTCGCCGCCCAGTTCCAGGCCTTCGTGAACGACTCGCTCGTGACGTCGGTGCCGTCGGTGAACTTCCAGCCGTCCTTGAGCGTGACGGTCCACACGGTGGCGTCGTCGCTCTCGATGCTGTCGGCCACCTCGTTCTTGGTGGTGCCGTCGGCGTTGTAGCTGACGAGACCGGCGAAGATCGAGGTGACGATGCGGCCACCACCGGTCTCGGTGGTGTTCGACGGGACGAGCGGGTTCTCGGGCTCGGTGCCGTTCGTCTTGATGATCGCGGTAGCGTCACCGGACGACGTGTCGTCGTCCCCGCTGCCGCTGGCGCAACCGGTGAGGACGAGTGCTGCCGTCCCCACGACGGCGACGGCCGACAGGCCCATGCGCGTCTTCTTCAATGTTCCTCCTGATGCGGGAAAGGACGCAGCACTGTGCCCAGGGGCCGTGCCGCGTTGGATGGTGTGAGCCTAGGCACCCCGTTCGGGCATCACCAAACCCCGACGTCAACGGTTACACGACGGAAACCAACTCGCCGGATCGTTGCGTCGGCACCCGGTTCGTTGCGCGTAGGGCCTGAAGTTCGCATGAATCGGCTGCGAGAAATCCGCCACCTGGCAGGTATTGTTCTCCGCCACGGCAGGAGGCGCGGGTCGGCCCACTCACGCCGGTCCCGTACGATCGCCCCCGTGAGCCGCCCCCAGGACCCCGCCTCCGCCGTGACGCCACGTGATGCCCTCGCACCGCGCCCGGCCCCGTTGACCCGAGCGCGCCTCCGGGTCGAGATCGCGATCGTCCTCGGCCTCTCGCTCGGCACGTCGGCCGTGTACTCGGTGCTCTCGATCGTCAACCGGCTCACCCAGCAGACCGCCCTCTCGCAGCAGACCGCCACGCTGAACTCACCACTGAGCAGTCGGGAGTTCTTCGACCTCGCCTACCAGGTGCTCGGCGTCGCGGTGGACCTCGTGCCGGTGGTGCTCGTGGCTTTCCTGCTGTGGCGCGAGGAGCGACCCCACCTGGGACGTCTCGGCGTCGACTTCTCGCGTGCCGGACGGGACACCCTCGGCGGCGTCGGGCTGGCCCTCGCCATCGGCATCCCCGGCATCGGCCTCTACCTCGTGGGCAAGGCGCTCGACCTGACGGTCACCGTCGTGCCGACGAACCTCGGCGAGCACTGGTGGACCGTCCCCGTGCTGCTGCTCTCGGCGCTGCGCGCGGGGGTGACCGAGGAGGTGATCGTCGTCGCGTACCTCTTCGCGCGCCTCCGCGACCTCGGTTGGCGCACGTGGTCGATCATCGTGACGGCGGCCCTGCTCCGCGGCAGCTACCACCTCTACCAGGGGTTCGGCGCCTTCGTCGGCAACGTGGTCATGGGCGTCGCCTTCGGCTGGCTCTACGTACGGTTCGGCCGGGTGCTGCCGCTCGTCGTCGCGCACGTCCTGATGGACGCGGCCGTCTTCGTGGGTTACCCGTGGGCCGCGACGACCTTCCCCACCCTCTTCGGGCTGCCGTCCTGACGCACCGGGAGGGATCGTCCGGGGACGCTCGCGGGCGGAACTGGGTCTTGACACTCGTTCGGGGGGCGAGTCTGATGTACCCACGGGTCGGAGCACCCCGAGCTAGCCACACAGCGTGAGCTGTCCCCCGGGCGTCGATCGGGACGGTCGCCGCTACGTGAATGCCCTCCGCGACACTCGGCGGCCGACGCCCGAGGGACCCAGAGGGAACCGCCAGCACTCGACGGGATCGGGTGCTGGCGGTTTCCCGTCCGAGGCGCGGTCGGCGCCCGACGCGATCTAGGCGAACGCCTCGGCCGGCGGGCAGTTGCAGAACAGGTTGCGGTCACCGTAGGCCTGGTCGATGCGACGCACCGGCGGCCAGTACTTGCTGCGCACGAGCGAGCGGACCGGGTACACGGCCTCTTCGCGGCCGTACTCGGCGGTCCACTCGCCCACGACGACCGACTCGGCCGTGTGGGGCGCACCGCGCAACGGGCTCGACTCGGCGGTGTACCGACCAGCCGCCACGGCGTCGGCTTCGCCCTTGATCGCGATCATCGCGTCGACGAAGCGGTCGATCTCGGCGAGGTCCTCGCTCTCGGTCGGCTCGACCATGAGGGTGCCCGCGACGGGGAACGACATGGTCGGGGCGTGGAAGCCGTAGTCGATGAGGCGCTTGGCCACGTCGTCGACGGTGACCCCGGTCGCGTCGCGCAACGGCCGCAGGTCGAGGATGCACTCGTGCGCCACGAGGCCGTTCTCGCCCGCGTACAGCACGGGGAAGTGCTCACGGAGGCGGGCGGCGACGTAGTTGGCCGCCAGGACGGCCGCCCCGGTCGCCCGGGTGAGGCCCTCGGTGCCCATCATGCGCACGTAGGCCCAGCTGATCGGCAGGATGCTCGGCGACCCGTACGGAGCACTCGAGACGGGCACGCCGGCGTGGGCGAGACGGTCCCCCTCGGCCGCGGGGGCCGAACCCGTGCGACGGTCGGCCTGCTGGGCCATCGGGTGACCGGGCAGGAAGGGCGCGAGGTGGGCTTTCGCCGCGACCGGGCCCACGCCCGGACCGCCCCCACCGTGCGGGATGCAGAAGGTCTTGTGCAGGTTGAGGTGCGAGACGTCGCCGCCGAAGTCGCCGAAGCGCGCCACCCCGAGCAGGGCGTTGAGGTTCGCCCCGTCGACGTAGACCTGGCCTCCGGCCGCGTGCACGGCGTCGGTGAGGGCGACGATGTCGTGCTCGTACACGCCGTGCGTCGACGGGTAGGTGATCATGAGCGCCGCGAGCTGGGCCGCGTGCTGCTCGACCTTGGCGCGCAGGTCGTCGAGGTCGACGTTGCCGCCCTCGTCACAGGCCACCACGACGACGCGCATGCCCGCGAGCACCGCGCTGGCCGCGTTCGTGCCGTGCGCGCTCTGCGGGATCAGGCACACCGTCCGCTCGCCGTCGCCGTTCGACAGGTGGTAACCGCGGATCGCGAGGAGACCCGCGAGTTCGCCCTGGCTGCCGGCGTTGGGCTGCAGCGAGACCGTGTCGTAGCCCGTGACCTCGGCCAGCCATCCCTCGAGCTGACCGATCAGGTCGAGGTACCCTGCCACGTCGTCGGCCGGGGCGAACGGATGCACGCCGGCGAACTCGGGCCAGGTGACCGCGGCCATCTCGGTCGCCGCGTTGAGCTTCATCGTGCAGCTGCCGAGCGGGATCATCCCGCGGTCGAGCGCGTAGTCCTTATCGGCCAGGTGCTTGAGGTAGCGCATCATGCTGGTCTCGCTGCGGTGGGTGCGGAAGACCGGGTGCGTGAGGTAGTCGCTCGTCCGCAGCAGCGCCTCCTGCAGGCCTGAGGGCGCGGCATCGTCGAGCAGGTCGACGCCGAGCACCTCGGCGACGACCCGGACGTCGTCCCGCGTCGTGGTCTCGTCGAACGAGAGACGGACGCAGTCGTCGTCGACGGCGTGCAGCAGGTAGCCCCGAGCGTGTGCCGCGGCGACGATCTCGGCCGCCCGACCCGGGACGAAGACCTGGAGGGTGTCGAAGAACGAGTCCCGCTCGAGCTCGAGCTCGCTCGCCCCGATGGCGGCCGCCAGGTCGGAGGCGTGGCCGTGCACGCGCGTCGCGATGTGCCGCAGCCCCCAGGGGCCGTGGTAGACCGCGTACATCGACGCCATCACGGCGAGCAGCACCTGTGCGGTGCAGATGTTCGACGTGGCCTTCTCGCGACGGATGTGCTGCTCGCGGGTCTGCAGGCTGAGGCGGTAGGCGGGCTGCCCGAGGGCGTCCTGCGAGACCCCGACCAGGCGCCCGGGCAGCTGACGCTCGAGCCCCGTGCGGACGGCCATGTAGCCCGCGTGCGGACCGCCGAAGCCCATCGGCACGCCGAAGCGCTGGCTGGTGCCCACGGCGACGTCGGCCCCGAACTCGCCGGGTGCCTCGATCAGCGTGAGCGCGAGCAGGTCGGCGGCGACGACGGCCAGACCGCCCTGGGCGTGGGCCGCCTCGACGACGGCGCGCGGGCTCCAGACGGACCCGGACGCCGCGGGGTACTGGACGAAGAGACCGAACGACTCGGGCAGCTCGGCGGGGTCGAGCACCGAGAGGTCGAGCTCGACGAGTTCGATGCCGACGGCCTCGGCGCGGCCGGCGAGCAGGGCCTTGGTCTGCGGGAAGGTGTCGCTGTCGACGACGAAGACGTCGGTCTTCGCCTTGGACGCACGGCGGGCCAGCAACATGCCCTCGACGACGGCCGTGCCCTCGTCGAGCATCGACGCGTTGGCGGTCGAGAGCCCGGTCAGCTCGGCCACCATCGTCTGGAAGTTGATGAGGGCCTCGAGTCGACCCTGCGAGATCTCGGGCTGGTAGGGGGTGTAGGCGGTGTACCAGCTGGGGTTCTCGAGCACGTTGCGCTGGATGACGGCCGGGGTGACGGTGTCGTAGTACCCGAGACCGAGGAGGCTGCGCGAGACGCGGTTGCGCCCCGCGAGGGCCCGCAGCTCGGCGAGCGCCTCTTCTTCGCCGATCGGCTCGGGCAGCACGCTGCCCTCGACGGGCGCGGCGTGGATCGCGTCGGGCACGGCGGCCGCGACGAGCGACTCGACGCTGTCGTGCCCAACAGCGGCGAGCATGGTCGCCTGGTCGTCCGGGGTGGTGCCGACGTGGCGGTCGACGAAGCCGGTGGCGACCTGGTCGGACCAGCCGCCGAAGACGGACCCGCCCGTCTGCTCGGCGCTCATTCGGCGGTCAGCGCGACGTACTCGTCGCGCGAGAGCAGGCCCTGGCCGTCGGTCGACGACAGGGTGATCTTGATGAGCCAGCCGTCGCCGAACGGGTCGCTGTTGACGAGGTCGGGGCTGTCGACGACGGCCTGGTTGGCCTCGAGGACCGTGCCGAGCGCGGGGGCGAACAGCTCGCCGACCGACTTGGTCGACTCGATCTCGCCGACGACCGTGCCGGTCTCGACCTCGGTGCCCTCGGCGGGCAGGTCGACGTAGACGACGTCGCCCAGCTTGTCGGCGGCGTAGTCGGTGATGCCCACGGTGGCGGTGTCGCCGTCGATCAGGAGCCACTCGTGCTCGGCGGTGTACTTCAGTGCGGTGAGATCGGTCATGGCCGGTCCTTTCGAGGGAGGGGGTGCCTAGGAGCGCTTGTAGAAGGGCAGCGGGACGACGGTGGCGGCGACGGCGGTGCCGCGGACGTCGACGGCCAGGGCGGGACCGCGGTCGACGACGTCGGGGTCGACGTAGGCCATGGCCACCGGGTGGCCGAGGGTGGGCGACAGCGCGCCGCTCGTGACCTCGCCGACGACGGTGCCGTCGTCGGTGACGACCGGGTAGCCCGCCCGGGCGGCCCGGCGCCCCGTGAGCGTCAGTCCGACGAGGACGCGGGCACCGGCGGCGGGCTCGACGTTCGAGCGCCCGACGAAGTCCTTCGAGGTGTCGACGACCCGGCCGAGCCCCGCCTGGTCGGGGCGGACGTCGAGGCCGAGTTCATGGCCGTAGAGCGGCATGCCGGCCTCGAGACGGAGCGTGTCGCGACTGGCCAGCCCCGCGGGGACGATCCCCCGGGGTCCGCCGGCCTCGGCGATCGCGGCCCACAGCGACGGGGCGGTCTCGGGGTCGACGTAGAGCTCGAAGCCGTCCTCGCCGGTGTACCCGGTGCGCGCGATCAGCACGGGGGCGTCGTCGAAGGTGGCCTGCAGCACGCGGTAGTACCGCAGCGTGGACAGCGGGGCGTCGGGCTGGAGGCGGTCGGCCGTGACGAGTTCGTCGAGCACGCCCTCGCTCTCGGGCCCCTGGACCGCGATCAGCGCGGTGTCGTCGCTCTCGTCGTCCACGGTGACGTCGAACCCGGAGGCGCGGGTCGCCAATGCCGCGAACGCCGCCTCGCGGTTGCCCGCGTTGGCCACGACCAGGAAGTCGTGCTCGTCGAGGCGGTAGACGACCAGGTCGTCGACGATCCCGCCCTCGGCGGCGAGCAGGAGCGAGTACTTCGCCCGCCCGACGGCGATGGTCGAGAGGGTGCCGGCCAGGGCGTGGTCGAGGAAGGCGCCGGCGTCGGGCCCCACCACGGCGATCTCGGCCATGTGCGAGAGGTCGAACAGCCCCGCGGCGGTGCGGACGGCGTGGTGCTCGGCGAGGTCGGAGTCGTAGCGGACCGGCATCTGCCACCCCGCGAAGTCGGTGAAGACGGCGCCGGCGGCGACGTGGACCCCGTGCAACGGGCTGTAGCGCTCGTCGGGCTCGTCGGTACCGGTCAGGTCGTGGGCGTCGCCCGGCCCGGTGGCGATGCCCTCGGTGCCGTCGTCGGAGAGGACGACGTCGCCGTCGAGCACGGCGGACGCGTCGGCACCGCCGAGGTCGTCGTCGTCGGGCCCGGGGGCGGCGGGAAGGTTCGAGGCTGCGTCGGACATCGTGCTCCTGAGAGGGACGGACCGGCCGCCAGGTGTCTCGGCCGGGAACGGTGTCGTGCGGATGGGGCACGACGGGGCAGCCCCGTCCGGCGGTCCGCCGGTCGGGGCTCCCCCTCTGTCATGGGCCTGAGAGCTTCACCGGCCGAGGCCGGTTTTCACCGTGGGCGAGGACCGGCGAGGGGGTCTGTCGACCGCCTCGCGCCTCCTGCTTTTCAGAGTGGCCAGTCCGTCGCGGTACGCGTACCTGAGAGATTGGCGGGGAGCTTGCTCCTTCGGTGCCCGGTCGGCGCAGTCTCTGCGCACCGGGGCTCTCCCGCGACGTGTTCGTGGCCCGATGTTCGATTGTGGCGCCAGCCTAGCGTCGTCGTGTGACACGCAGGTTTCGGGATCTCACGCGATCCGGGCCACCCGGACGACGACGGACGCCCCGACCGGGTTCGGTCGGGGCGTCGTGGGGTCGTGCGGGTGCGTCAGACGGCGCGGGAGGGCTGCCCGGGCTCGGGCGAACCGGCCGCCTCGTGGTCGGCGACGAGCTTGCGCACGTCGTCCGCCAGTTGGGCGACGCCCTCGGGCAGCATCTCGAAGCCCTCGCGGTTGCCCGGGTTGACGACGAGGCCGGTCTCGGCCGGGATGGCCTGGACGAGTTCAGCCGCCGGGAGGGTCGCCGAGAACTCGGCGACGCCCTTGACCTGCTCGCCGATCATGTCGACGTGGGTGAAGGCGGCCAGCATGGGCACGCCCTCGCGGTCGAAGAGCACGGGCTGCAGGTCGTTCAGCGACTCCTGCGCGTCGGTGGCCGTGGCGACGACGACCTGGGCGTTGACGAACTCGGCGAGCACGCTGTTCATGTCGCCCTCACCCGCCTGGCCCTTGCTGATGGCCTGTTCGAGTGCGGTCTTTTCGCGGTTGTCCGTGTCGGTCATCCGACCAGCCTGCCGGGCGAACCTCCGTGTCGGCTCAGCGTCGCGCGTGGTGGGCGGCCCGGCCACTCGCTACCCTGTGCAACACCCCGCCGTGTCGCACCCACCTCGAGGAGCCCTCGTGCCCCGCAGCCTCCGCCCGTCCCACCGAACCGCCCCGGCCCTCGCCGTCACGGGCCTGGCCCTCGTGCTGCTCGTGTCCGGGTGCGCCGGGAGCGCCGGGGGCGCGCCGGCCTCGTCCCCGGGCCCGACGGCCACGGCGTCGCGGACGCCCACGCCCACGGTCTCGGACGACGCGACGGCCCTGCCCGACGCCACCGCGCTCCCGACGACCGAGCCGCCCGCCCCCGCCACGGCCCAGGCCCAGGAGGCGCCTCCTGCCTGGCACGCGTGCGTCACGGCGATCGGTCAGCAGTACCCCGACCTGCCGTATCTCGGCGACGTGTGGGCCTACGAGGCCGACGACGTCCGCGACAGCGCCACGGGCGCGGTGGCCACCGTCACGATGGGCCACCTCGCCGACGGCCGCCCCGCGACGGAGTGGACCTGCCAGATCTCGGGCACCCCCGACGCCCCGGTCGTCGACTCCGTCACCCCGGCCGACGTCTGAGTCCGGTCACGGACCACCGCGCCGAGGGCCGACCGCCTCACCGCGCGACGGCGACGACGACCGTGCCGTCGATCTCGTCGTCGCGCACGACCCGGGCCCGCAGGCCCGCGGCGACCAGCGCCTCCTGCGTGTCGGGAGCCTGACGCTCGCTCGTCTCGAGGACGAGGGTGCCGCCCGGTGCCAGCCACTCGCCGACCTCGGCGGCGATCCGTCGGTGGAGGTCGAGCCCGTCGGCCCCGCCGTCGAGGGCGAGCGACGACTCGTGGAGGCGCGCCTCGGGCGGCAGGGACGAGATCGCCCCGGTCGGCACGTAGGGCGCATTCGCCGCGATCACCCGGAACCGGCCGCGCAGCGACGGGGGCAGCCCGTCGAACAGGTCTCCCCGGACGACGGTCCCCCTCCCGTCGAGGTTGCGACGGGCGCAGTGCACGGCGGCCGGGTCGAGGTCGGTGGCCCAGAGGTCGAGACCGGGGTGCTCGGCGGCGAGCACGGTCGCGACGGCGGCGGCGCCGCAGCAGAGCTCGAGCACGGCGGGGGAACGGGTCGCCGGACCGTCGCCCTCGTCCACGGGTGCCGCATCGTCCACGAGCGCCGCGGAGGCCTGCCCCAGGACCAGCTCGGTCCGGCGGCGGGGCACGAAGACGCCCGGCTCGACGACGATCCGCCGCCCCGCGAACTCCGCCCAGCCGAGGATCTGCTCGAGCGGTCGTCCGGCGACGCGATCGGCGACCATCGACTCGAGCGCGTCGGCGTCGGCGTCGGGCTCGGTTTCGACGTCGGCGACGGGCCGGGTTCCGGCGGCGGCGACCAGCAGGCGCGCCTCGTCCTCGGCGAAGACGCAGCCCGCGGCTCGGAGGCGACGCGCGACGATCAGCTCGCGGTCGGCCTCCGGGATCGTCACGCGCCCACGCTAGACCGACGCGTAGGCTGACGAGACCCGACGGCACGAGGGAGAACATGAAGCCGCTGACCGAGACCGACATCCGCGAGTCGTTCGTCAACGCCCTGCCGGGCGACCTCGACCGCCTGCCGATCCCCGGACTGCACGAGATGCTCTGGGAGGAACGCGAGTTCCTCGGCTGGCGCGACCCGCAGGCCCACCACCGCGGCTACATCGTCCACTGGATGGACGGCCGACCCGTCGGACTCGTCGTCCGGTCGTCGAGCAGTTCGCTGCGCCCCGGCATCGCCGCCATGTGCTCGCTCTGCCACTCGCCCCAGCCGGCCACGCAGGTACGCCTCTTCACCGCCCCCAAGGCCGGTGAGGCCGGGCTCAACGGCAACACACTCGGCACCTACATCTGTGAAGACCTCGCCTGCTCGCTGCTGATCCGGGTCGCTCCCCCGCACCTCAACCCGCCCGAGCAGATCGCCCGCCGCTCGGCCGGACTCGCCGAACGGGTGCAGGGCTTCACGGCCAACGTCATGAAGACCGCCTGACGCGCGGCCGTCCCGCCGACCGCACCGCGCCTCCCGTCGTTCCCCACCCCGCTCCCCCTCCCATCCCCACCGAAAGGCACCGTCGTGTCCGTCGTCAAGATCAACGCCATCCACGTTCCTGAGGGCTCCGGCTCCGAGCTCGAGAAACGCTTCGCCGCCCGCAAGCACTCGGTCGACGGCGCGGAGGGGTTCGAGGGGTTCCAGCTGCTGCGTCCCGTCAAGGGCGAGGACCGCTACTTCGTCGTGACGACCTGGCGCAGCGAAGAGGACTTCGCGGCCTGGTCGGCCGACGGCGCCAAGGCCGCCCACGCCCGCCCCGCCGCATCCGGCGACGCCCCGCGCGGGCCGGTCGCGACGGGTGCCGACCTGCTCGAGTTCGAGGTCGTCGAGCTCTGACCGGGACGGTCGCGCCGGGGCGTCCGGCCGGCGTCGGCACGGCTCGTTCGACGTCGAGCGACCGGGGGCGAGGATGACAGCGATCTCCAGGCTTCGCGCGTAGTCTCCTGCCCAATCGCCGACCCGCTCGGGGCCCGGCGTGAGAGGTCGCGATCGTCATGAAGAAGTCCACCCGCTGGGCCACTGCCGCCGCCGTACCCGTGGCCGTCATCGCTGCGAGCATCGTGGTCCCCGCCGTCTCGGCCACGGCCGACGTCGACCTGCCAGACAAGACGCCGCATCAGGTGCTGGCCCTCGCCGCCTCGAGCTCGGGCGCGTCCTACTCGGGTACGGTCGAGCAGACCTCCGACCTCGGGCTGCCCGACGTGTCGGCCCAGGCCACGGGCGGCGGATCGTCGTCCGACGCCGCCGGTGCCCTCGAACTGCTGACCGGCAGCCACACGGCCAAGGTCTACGCCGACGGCGCCACGAAGCGGCGAGTCCAGGTGATCGACCAGCTCGCCGAGCGGGACGTCATCCGTGACGGGTCGAGCGTGTGGGCCTACGACTCGAAGACGAAGGAAGCGACGCACGCGACGCTGCCCGACCAGGGGAGCACCCCGACGCCGAGCGCCCTCCCCGACGGCACCGCCGTGCCGCAGACGCCCGCCGAACTGGCCGACCTCGTCCTGTCGTCGGTCGAGCCCACGACGACCGTCACGGCCGACTCCGACGTGAGGGTGGCCGGACGCGACGCGTACCAGGTGGTCCTGACCCCGAAGGACTCCTCGACGCTCGTCGCGAGCGCGACCCTCACCGTCGACGCCGAGACCGGCGTCCCGCTCAAGGTGGTCGTCGCCGCGAAGGGGCAGAGCGATCCGGCGCTGTCGGCCGGCTTCACCTCGGTCGACTTCGGCGCCCCCGCGGCGTCCGTCTTCGCGTTCACTCCCCCGGCGGACGCGACCGTGACCGACGTGACCGTGCCGACCGGCGCCTCCGGACGGTCGCACGGTGACGCGGCGCACGCCGAGAAGACCGTCATCGGCTCCGGCTGGAGCACGATCGTCGGGGTCACCCCGGCTGCCGGGTCGAGCGACGGCACCTCGTCGACCGATGCCTACGCCCAGGGTCTGCTCGACCAGCTGACCACGAAGGTCGACGGTGGCCGGGTGCTCGAGACCTCGCTGGTGTCCGTCCTGCTGACCGACGACGGTCGTGTGTTCGCCGGGGCGGTCGACGCCTCGACCCTGCAGGCCGCCGTGGCCGGGCAGTGACCTCCGGCCGGTGAGCCTCGACACCCCCGCCGTCCGGGCGCCTGCCGTCGGCGACGCACCCCGAGGGGCGTTCGCCGTCGAGACGACGGGCCTGACGAAGCAGTTCGGACGCCAGCGCGCCGTCGACGGAGTCGACCTCGCGGTGCCGCACGGCAGCGTCTACGGGTTCCTCGGTCCGAACGGCTCGGGCAAGACCAGCACGATCCGCATGCTTCTGGGGCTCACCTCGGCGTCGAGCGGCGACATCAGGGTGCTCGGCGGGTCGATGCCCGACGACCTGCGCCGCGTCCTCCCCCGCGTCGGCGCCCTGGTCGAGGGCCCGGCGTTCTACCCGTTCCTGTCGGGCCGGGCGAACCTGCACCGCCTCGACTCGGGCGACCGCTCGGCCCCGGCCTCGACGCGACGCGCCCGGGTCGACGCCGCCCTCGACCGCGTCGGCCTCGGTCACGCGGCGTCGAAGAAGGCCCACGCCTACTCGCTCGGCATGAAGCAGCGCCTCGGCATCGCGAACGCCCTGCTGATGCCGCGGGACCTGCTGGTGCTCGACGAGCCCAGCAACGGCCTCGACCCGCAGGGCACGCGCGAGGTCCGCACCCTCATCCGTTCCCTGGCCGACGAGGGCACGACCGTCTTCGTCTCGAGCCACCTGCTCAGCGAGGTCGAGCAGATGTGCACGCACATCGGCGTGATGAGCGCCGGGCGGCTGCTGACCCAGGGCACGCTCGACGACCTGCGCGCGCTCGGCACGCACCGGGTCCGCCTGCTCACGCCCGATCCGGACGCCGCCCGCGACGTGCTCGTCCGCCTGGGGCTCTCCCCCGAGGCGCGGGCACGGCCCGACGCGACGCCCG